>JBDTWT010000170.1:0-3739 GCA_040006555.1 Chloroflexota bacterium | reverse complement strand
CCGGCGCCGGCAGGCACCACCTGGTCGTCGCCCTCGATGCCGCCGCGGTGGGCCGGTGGGACTGGCGCGAGGCGTCGGCCTGCGATCGCCGGTCGTTCCTGCGCGGCGCCCTGCTCGGGTGCGGATCCATCTCCTTCAGCGCGTCGGGGCCGCACGTCGAGTTCGTCGTGCGCGACGCACGCGCCGCCTCCACGCTGCGGGCGCTGCTCGCAGCGCTCGACGTCCGCGCGCTGCGCAGCCGGCGCCGCGGGCGCCACGTCGTCTATCTCAAGGGCCAGGAGGAGATCGCCGCGCTGTTCCGCCTGGTCGGCGCCAACCGCGGCCTGCTCGAGCTCGAGACGCAGCGCGTCGGCCGCGACGTTCAGGCGCGGCTGAACCGCCTGCTCAACGCGGAGGAGGCGAACCTCGATCGCACCGTCCGCGCGGCGGACCGTCAGCTGCTCGCCATCGGGCGCCTCGAGGCGCAGGGCACGCTGGCGCAGCTCCCCATGGCGCTGCGTGAGACGGCCGCAGGTCGCAGGCGCATGCCCGACGCCGATCTCGATACGCTTGCGACGGCGATGGGCGTGAGCCGATCGGCGGTGAACCATCGGCTCCGGCGACTGGTGGAGCTTGGCAGCAGCGAGGAGAAGCCCGATGCGGATCCCGGTCGTGGCAGGCAACTGGAAGATGAACCCGCCCACGCTGGCGGAGGCGGTCGAGCTCGCGCTCGCCGTCCGTGACGTCGCGAACGGCCTGACCGACGTCACGGCCGTGATCTGCCCGCCCACGATCTGGCTGACGGAGGTCGCGCGCGCCCTCGGCGAGGGCCGGCTGGCCATCGGCGCCCAGACGATGCACCACGAGGAGCGCGGGGCCTACACCGGGGAGACGAGCCCGCTCATGCTCGCCTCGATCGCGCGCTTCGTGATCCTGGGTCACTCCGAGCGGCGGCAGTACGACGGCGAGACGGACGAGTCCGTCGGCCGCAAGGTCGCGAGCGCCGTGGCCCACGGCCTGCGGCCGATCGCGGCGGTGGGGGAGCGCGCCGACCAGCGCCGGGCGGGTGAGACCGCGGCCGTCATCGACCGCCAGGTGCGCGCGGCCATTGCCGGGCTGGGTCGGATCAGCGGGTCAGGGCTCGTGGTCGCATACGAGCCCGTGTGGGCGATCGGCACCGGCGACGCCGCGTCGCCCGAGGACGCACAGGCAGCGGCCGCGCAGATCCGCGCCATCCTGCGCGAGGCGGACCCCGATGGCGCCGACGAGGTGCCGATCCAGTACGGCGGCAGCGTCACCGACGACAACGCGGCGAGCTTCTTCGCGCAGCCCGACGTCGACGGGTCGCTCGTCGGCGGGGCGTCCCTCAAGCCGGCCGCGTTCGTCGCCATCCTGCGCGCGGCTCAGGCTGCCGCGCAGTCCGCGTCGCGTCCGAGGGAGTGACTCTCACCCTCGTCATCCTCGACGGATTCGTGCTCAACGACGATCCGGCGCGCAACGCGCTCCTCGCCGCCGCCATGCCGAACTGGGAGCGCATCACGGCCACGTGGCCCACGGCGAGGCTCGACGCGGCGGGCGAGGCGGTCGGCCTGCCGGCGGGCCAGATGGGCAACAGCGAGGTCGGCCACCTCAACCTGGGCGCCGGCTTCCGCGTCCTCCAGGACCTGCCGCGCATCAACCAGGCGATCGCCGACGGCTCGTTCCGCGAGAACGCGGCGCTGCGCGCGGGATGCCGCGCCGCGGTCGAGCGGGGGACGCGCGTGCACCTGCTGGGGCTCGTGGGTCCCGGCGGCGTGCACGCGATCGACGAGCACATCGTCGCCACCGCCGCGCTCGCCGCCGAGCACGGCCTCCCGGCCGACCGCGTACTGCTCCACGCGTTCACCGACGGTCGCGACACCGCGCCACGCTCGGCCGCGGCCTTCCTGCCGGCGCTCCTCGCTCGCCTCGAGGCGACGGGGACGCTTGCCACCGTCGGCGGCCGCTACTACGCGATGGACCGTGACGCGCGCTGGGAGCGAACCGCTCGGGCGTACGAGGCGATCGTGCACGCGATGGGGGAGCGAGCGCCGAGCGGGCCCGCCGCCATCGCGGCGGCGTACGAGCGGGGCGAGACCGACGAGTTCATTGCCCCGACCGTCATCGGCGCCTACTCAGGGATGGGGGACGGCGACATCGCCATCCACCTCGACTTCCGCGCGGACCGCGCGCGGCAGCTCACCCATGCCCTGGCTGACCCGGACTTCTCGACGTTCGACCGTGGCGCCCACCCGCGCGAGCTCATGGTCGTGACGCTCACCGAGTACCAGGCCCCCGACGAGCTGCCGGTGACCGTCGCCTTCGGGCCTCTGGTCATCGGCTCGCTCCCGGCGCTGCTCGCGCGGCTCGGGAAGCGGCAGCTGCACATCGCCGAGACCGAGAAGTACGCGCACGTCACGTACTTCTTCAACGGCGGCGTGGAAGACGAGCTCCCCGGCGAGGATCGGATCCTCATCCCGTCCAACCGTGAGGTCCCGACCTACGACCTCGCTCCGGAGATGCGGGCGGAGCCGATCACCGATGCGATCGTATCGGCCATCGAGTCGCGCGCGTACGACTTCATCGTGGCGAACTACGCGAATCCCGACATGGTCGGCCACACCGGCGTCTGGGATGCCGCGGTCCGCGCGGCGGAGGTGGTGGACGTGTGCCTCGGTCGGCTGGAGAGCGCCGCGCTGGCGGCCGATGCCCCGCTCGTGATCACGGCCGACCACGGGAACATCGAGGAGATGCGGGACGTGGACGGGAAGCCGCAGACGAAGCACACCACGTCGCCCGTGCCGCTCGTGATCGTCGACAGGCGTCATGCCGGGGCGATGCTGCGCGACGGCGCTCTCTCCGACGTCGCGCCGACGCTGTGCGAGCTGCTTGGCATCGACCCCGGTCCCGAGATGACGGGCACCATCCTGCTGGGGGGTGGCTGAGGCGACCCTCTGCTAGACTGCCGCCGCCATGCAGACCCCCCTCCTTCTCGCCCAGATGATCCTGGCGATGGCGCTCATCGCGTCGATCCTGCTCCAGCAGCGCGGGACCGGGCTGGGCGGCGCATTCGGCGGCGAAGTGACCGCCTACCGCAGCCGTCGGGGCATCGAGCGCACCCTCTTCCGCCTCACCGTCGTGCTGGCGGTCCTGTTCGTCGCGTTCAGCCTCCTGAACCTCGTCCCGAGGGCCTGAGCGGAGGCCCTCTGGTATCATCGGCCGCCGTGCCGAGGTGGCGGAATAGGCAGACGCGCTAGGTTCAGGACCTAGTGGCCGCAAGGTCGTGTGGGTTCAAGTCCCTCCCTCGGTACCAGCACCTGCCCAGGTGGCGGAATTGGTATACGCGTACGTTTGAGGGGCGTATGAGGCAACTCATCCGGGTTCAAGTCCCGGCCTGGGCACCACTTCACCTTCATTGACCGATGACGCCGCTCCCTCCCCGGAGCGGCGTCTTGCTTCCGCACCGCGCGACTTGCCGTCCAGCGGCACTAACTACGAAGCTGGCCCACCGAAGGCGCCAAATCCCCGGCGTGCTTGATCGCGGTGTGCAGCCGACGACGAGAGCCGACCAGGTGCGAGCCTCCCGTTCGTAGATACGTGCGCTGAGCGGCAAGTCTTGGAGCACCTGCTCCCGTGAAGACTGCGGTGGCTCATCGGCTAGGATCACCCACGGGCGGTTAGCTCAGCTGGTCAGAGCGCCTCGTTTACACCGAGGATGTCGGGGGTTCGAGTCCCTCACCGC
>JBDTWT010000169.1:0-3747 GCA_040006555.1 Chloroflexota bacterium | reverse complement strand
GACACGCTCCAGCGCCTCTCGGCCTCGGAGGCCACCTGCTCCAGGACGGCAGCGGCGAGCTCGGGGTACACCTCGTACTCGAGCTCGACCACCTCGCGGCCGTCGTCGGAGCGATCGCGCGCGCGTCCCACGAACGTGACGACGGCACCGTGCCCGCTCCCGGCCACGGACGCCTCCAGCGCCGCGACGTCGATCGGTTCCTCCGTGAGGGTGGTCGTCGCGCCGCCGCTCACTGGGGGCAGGAAGGCGACCTCGTCGCCGTCGGCGATCGGCGCGTCCCAGTCGGCGTAGGCGCCATTGCGGGCGGCCCGCGTGAAGGGCCGATGCGGCCACAGTGCAGGGTGCCGGGCGGCCAGCGCGTTCCACGCGTCCTCGACACGGGCCCCGTCGTCCAGCTCGAGCTCCGCGCGGTCGACCGCGAGCTCGCGCAGAGACGCGAAGCACCGGACGCGCACCCGCATCGGCCGAGGGCTCAGACCGGCACGCCGGTGAGGTAGCTGATGCTCGCCCCGGCGATCGATCCCGCCATCACGAGCGCGAGACCGATGTAGAGCAGGCCGGTCGAGGCCTGGAGGGAAGCCGCGCGCGAGGCGAGCAGCGCGAGCACGGTGACGACGATCGGGAGCAGGACGCCGGCGGCGAGGCGGAGCCACGTGAGCCAGCCGATGCCCTCGCGCAGCGCATCGGTGCCGACCGCCACGAGGGCGACCGCGAACGCCAGGCCCTGGAGGAGCAGGCTGGCGAAGAGGAGCCACATCATCCGGCGCAGTGGCGCGGGCGACAGGCGCGGCGTGACGAGGTACCAGTGCCCGAGCAGCATCGCGGCGTTCACCGCCCCGAGGGCGAGGGCCGCGATCACGACCTGCCCGGCGAACAGCGGAGCACTTCGGGTCCCTCCGCCAAACGCCAGGACCACGAGGGCGGCGAGGCCGATGAGCCCCGAGCCGATCGCGATGCCCGCGCGCGGCCAGCGCGCGAGCGACGCGACCAGGTACGCGCCGGAGCCGGCCGCGAAGGCGAAGACGAGTGGGCGCCGCAGCGCCGCGGTCGAGCCGGCTTCGACGCCGGGTGGCAGGGCGAGCTCGCTGGCAACGAGGATTGCCGCGAGGACGACGACCAGCCAGGCCATGAAGAGCCGATAGCCGCGCGTCGTGCCGCCGGCGGCCTCGGTGAGACCCACGACGAGCAGCGTTCCGGCGGACAGCGCCGCCCAGAAGATCCAGTTGACGAATGGGAGGGCGTCGATCGACATCGATGAGCTAGGCCGCGCCTCGCTCACGGGCGAGGCTGCCGGTCAGGCCGATCTCGACCCAACCGTCGCTGACCCGCACCGCGAACGTCTCGACCGGATCGACCGCCGGCGGGATCACCGCGGCGCCGGTGCGCACGTCGAAACAGCCACCGTGCCACGCGCACACGAGCACCCCGTCGCGGGGGTCGAACCCCGCCTCGGTGAGTGGGAAGTCGCGGTGCGAACAGTTGTTCTGCACGGCGAAGAACTCGCCGGCGTGCCGCACGAGTACGACCGGCGTGCCGTCGATCTCCACCGGGATGAGCTCACCGTCCCGCAGCTCGTCGGCCCGCAGGACGCGAACGAAGGGAACGGCGCCGATCGCGTCCACGGGCGGTCAGGACCCGCGCGCGAAGACGAGGAGACGTGGCTCGGTCATGTCCTCGATGCTCGACCGGAGCCCCTCCCGACCGAGGCCGGAATCCTTGACGCCGCCGTACGGCATCGGGTCGGTGCGCCAGGTCGGCACGTCGTTGACGATGACGCCGCCCACCTCGAGCTCGTCGTGCGCCGCCAGCGTGTGGTCGAGCGATGAGGTGAACACGCCGCATTGGAGCCCGAAGCGCGAGTCGTTGATCTCGCGCAGCGCATCGGCGAACGAGTCGATCGGGAAGAGGTTCACCACGGGGGCGAAGGCCTCCTCGGCACAGATCGCCGCGTCGCGCGGGACGTCGACGAGGACGGTCGGGTCGTACCAGCGGCCACGGGGCTGGCCGCGCACCAGGGCTCGCGCGCCGTCCGCGATAGCCTCGCTCACCCAGCGCTCGGTGCGCTCGACGGCCGCCTCGTCGAGCATCGGGCCGAGGTCGGTCTCCGGATCGAGTGGATCGCCGACCCGAACCCTCGCGACGCGCTCGACGAAGCGTCGCTCGAACTCCGCGTAGATCTCGCGCACGACGTAGATGCGCTGGACGCTGATGCACACCTGCCCGGCGTAGGCGAAGGCGCCGTACACGAGCCGATCTACCGCCCAGTCGAGGTCGGCGCTGGCGTCCACGATGGCGCCCGCATTGCCGCCGAGCTCGAGCACCACCTTCTTCTTGCCGGCCTCGGCCTTCATCTTCCAGCCGATCGACGGCGAGCCCGTGAAGCTCAGGAGCTTGAAGCGGTCATCGGAGACCATCCGGTCACCGGTCGGTCGATCCATGGGCAGGACGCTCACCGAGCCCTTGGGCAGGTCGGTCTCGTCGATGTAGCGCGCGATCCGCAGCATGATCAGGGGGTCCTTTGACGGCGGCTTCAGCACGATGCTGCAGCCGGCCGCGATCGCCGGCGCCACCTTGTGGGCCGCGAGGTTGAGCGGGAAGTTGAAGGGGCTGATGCCCGCGACCGGGCCGATGGGATAGCGCCGCACGATCCCGTGCCGTCCGCGGTTCGCGGCCGACCAGTCGAGCGGCAGCCACTCGCCGTTGATGCGCAGGGCCTCCTCGCCCGCGGTTCGGAAGGTGAGCGCCCCGCGCGTCACCTCGACGCGAGCGTCGCGAATCGGCTTGCCGGACTCCTGGCTGAGCAGCGTCGCGAGCTCGTCCACGTCGCGCTCGATGCAGGCGGCGATGTGAGCCAGCGCGTCGCGCCGCTCGTAGCTCGCGAGGCGACGCGTCGACTCGAAAGCCTCGACGGCGGCAGCGGTCGCCCGCTCGAGCTCGGCGGCACCCCCCTGGAACGTCGCACCGACCAATTCGCCGGTCGCGGGGTTGCTGACGTCGAGCGGCGTGCCCGCCTCCTCGAACCGTCCGGCGACGTAGATCGGGACCGAGGGCGCCCGGACCTGGGTGGCCATGCCCCGATTCTACGCGGCAAACCGCCGCGCTCCCGATAGCATCACCTCGTGACCGCCCGCTCGGCACTCTCGCGAGCCGCGACCATCGCGAGTGGCCTGGATCCCGCGCTCGCCGTCCTCGCCTTCATCGGCTTCATCAGCCAGGTGGGCATCTCGGTCATGCTGCCGCTCCTGCCGCTCTTCGCGACCGAGCTCGGCGCGACGCCGTTCGTGCTCGGCCTGCTGACGGCCTCGTTCGCCATCACCAATGCGGTCGGGCAGCTCGGCACCGGGTTCCTGGTGGACCGGTTCGGCTCGCGCCCGTTCATGAGCGGCGGCATCGGAGTCTACGCGGCGATGAATGCCCTCATCGCGACGTCGGCGGCGGCGCCATGGCTCATCGCATGGCGATCGCTGGCGGGGTTCGGCGGCGGGGCGATGATCGTCGCCGAGCGGATCTACGTGACGGAGGTGACGCATCCCGCGCGCCGCGCGTTCGCGAACGGGATCATCTCGGCAGCACAGTCGGCGGGGACGGTCGCTGGCCCCGCGGTCGGCGGCCTGGCGGCGTCGATTGGCGGCCTGCGGGCGCCGTTCGTCATCGTCGCTGCCACGAGCGCGATCGCGTTCGTGGGGACGCTGTTCCTGCCGCGGCCGAAGCGCGCCGAGCTCGCCGCCACCGGCGCCGCGAGCGATG
>JBDTWT010000168.1:0-3748 GCA_040006555.1 Chloroflexota bacterium | reverse complement strand
GCACGAGGTCGCGCCGCGCCTCGGCGATCGCGGCGAGGCGCGCCAGCGCGAGCAGCGCGACCGCCTCGTACTCGGTCAGGGCGGCGTCGGCGCCGCCGGGATCGCCCAGGGTCAGGGATCCGCTCGCGGGCGGGCTACTCGTGGTCGTGTTCACGTGCTCCTCCTTCGGCGGCGAGGCGAGCCTCGAAGTCCGCCACCTTGCTTGCGATGCTGTCGCGGACGGTCGGCTCGTCGCCGTTCGCCGCGGGCTCGTCGATCGCTGGCGAGCCCTCGTACTCGTCGGGGTGGGCGTCGAAGGCGGCGACCTTCGCCGCGATCGACTCGCGGGCGCGCTGCTCGCTACTCGTCATGTGCCTCGTCCTCCTCGTTCTTCGTGTCCTCGGCCATCGGCCACTCGCCGCGGGCCTCCGCCAGGAGCGCCTCCTCCACGTCCGGCCGGCCGCCGGGCTCGACCGTCGCCAGGACCGCGAGCTCCGCCCGGCCGAGGCCCGAGGGCCGCCCGCCCATCAGCCGCAGGAAGCCGTCGACCACCCACGCGGACGGGAGCGTCAGCGCGAGTCGGTCGGACGGGCGGACGAAGCGGTGGGTGCGGCCGACGCGGGCGCTGGCGAGGGCGCGCTGGAGGTTCCTTGCGCGGCTTCGAGTGCTCACGTCAGTGCACCGGGCCGTCGGCGCGCGGGAGCTCCGCGACGTCGAGGGGGCCGTCGAGGTCGGGCGCGCCGGGCAGGCCGACGTCCTCGCCCTCGACCACGCGGCCGTCGTGAGACGTGAAGACGGCGCGCTCCTCGCCGCCCTCGCGCATCGCGGCGAGCTGCTCCTCCAGGGCCTCGATGCGCGCCTGCGCCTCGGCCTGGTCCTGGACGATCACGAGCGACCGCGCGCCCTGGGCGAGCGCGTTGAGCCGGTTCGGGTCGAGGCTGCCCTCGAGCACCTCCGACATGGCGCGCTCCAGCTGGTCGGCGACGTGCGCGAACGGTCCGTTGCGCAGCACCTTCGCGGCGCGGGCCGCGTTCGACGAGGCGCGCCCGCCCTTGGCGCCGCGCTCCCGGCGACGCGCGATGCGGGCGGGGTCCTGCGAGTGCATGTCGCACCCGCCGTCGGCCCCGACCCCGAAGCCGCGACACGGAGCGCCCGGCCTCGTCTTGAACGAGCAGCGCGGCTTGTTCGGCCGCCGCTGCCGGACGGGCCGCGGCGCGAGCTTGATCTTGGTCTTGGTCACGTGGTCTCCTGAGCGGCTGCGAGCCGCGACTGCGCTCCCTGGGCGGGCTGCGACCGGGTCGCACCCGCGTAGGCGTAGGAATCTCTCGTCCCTGCGAGGGCGGGGCGGCCATTCCTGAGAGATGTCCCGGGGGCCCCGGCCGGGCCAGGCACCGCGACGGTCGCCCTGGGCGACCTCCACCGAGCCTCGACGACCGCGACGTACTCGACCGTCGCCTCGGTCGCGGTCCAGCGGCGCTCCGTATGTCGCACTTCGCGGACGGTCGGAGAGCCTCGACGTGGATCGCGAGAGGGGACGATGCGACGGGGCCCCGACCTGCCCGCCCACTGGGCCGCTGATGCGGCATCGCCGCGCGCATGCAAGTCCTTCCCTACGCAGCCGCTCGCCGTCGGCAGAAGGTCGAGCGTCGGAAGTTGGGTATTCGGGGCCCCTTACGGAGGCCCCCGATACCCAACTTGCTCCTGGGTCGCTGTTGGGTACGAGCTCGTGCGCAGTTGGGTACGGGTTGGGTACGAGCTGGGTACTCATGAGGCGACCCCCTCGGAGAGCAAGTTGGGTACGCGGTTGATCGCGATCCCGCACCGATAACGAGTCGTCGACCCGCGCCCCCTTCCCTCGCGCTCGAAGCGCGAGTCGTCGTTCATGGCCTGGCGCGCCTGCTCCTTCGTGACCGGGTCGCCGCCGTCCTGGGTGGCGAGCGTCGCGGCCTCGTCGGCGGTCTTCCAGCCGAGGCCGTGGACTGCCTCCACCAGGCGGTCCGCGAGCCTCTCGTCATGTCGCGTCTCGTTGAGTCGCGGCGGCAGGTCGCCGAGCGCCCAGGACCAGTCGATCTCGACCGGCGCGAACGGCGCGCGCTGGTTGGTCTTCTTGTTCTTCAGCACTCGCGGCGAGTCCGGCGCCTCGGCCTTGCGAGCGACTCCGATCGTCACTCGCGCGCCGTTCGACCAGAACACCGAGCCGAACGGGTGCTTGGGATCGGCGTCCTGCTTCGTGGTGTGCGCGAGCGAGAGCACCGGGAGGCCGATCGCGCTCACCGCCCGGCTGTACCTAGTCGCGGTCGTGGACTTCTCGATCTCGGCGTCGCCCGTGGCGTAGCTCGCGCTGTCGACGATGAGGTAGGTGGCCCCTTGGCGCGTGGCCTCGGCCTCCACGTCCTCGACGACGTCCCAGATCGGCTCCTCGGGCTGCGCGATGAGCACGCGCCGCATGTCGCCGCCGAAGGCCTCGACGCGCGGCCGCCACTCGAAGCGCGCGTGCCGCTCGTAGTCGAGCACGAGGACGACGGCGCGCGGGTCCTCGACGGTCAGCCTGGCGGCCCACCAGGCGGCCACGACGCCCTTCCCGGTCCCGCCGTCGCCGAATAGCACCGTGTGGTCCTGAGGGTCGAGGCGGCCCAGGAGCAGCGGCTCCGGGTCGCGGCGCTCGACCTCGACGAGCGGGATCGCGACCAGCGCGTCGCCGGGCAGGAGCTCGTCGAGGGTCATCCCCGCGTCGAGATGGTCGGAGACGTCCTTGCCGACAGCCGCCTGGACCACCCGCACGTCGACGCCGTGGCGCGCGAGCGACCGACGCACGACGCGCGCCCCGCGCTCGCCAGGCCCGTCGTCTCGGTCCTGCACGACGACAGCGCGAGCGCCGTCGCGGAGGTAGGCGCCCCACTCGTCGCGCCACCGCTCCATCCCCATCGGTGAGCACGTCGCCACGACGCCCATCGAGGCCAGGCGGTCGGCGTCCTTCTCGCCGTCGACCACGTAGACCTCGTCGGCGGCCGCCGCCAGGAGCTCGGGGAGTCGGTAGGGGACCGTGGCGGCGCCCGCCAGGCCGCGCACCCAGCGGCGGCCGTCCCATCGCTCCTGGCGGAAGGACTTGGGGTCGAGGCGCACGACGCGGAAGACGTCGGAGCCGGCGGCGTCGCGATAGACGTGCTCGGCGACGACGCGCGACCCGGAGGGGCGATGCGGCGCGCCGTCGGTCGAGCTCGCGCGGCGTCGGACGCGGATCGGCCCCGGCGCCGCCTCGACGGCCTCGACGATCTCGGCGAAGGAGCACTCGCCGCCGAAGCACTTGATCACCGTCGGCTGCTTCGCTCCGACGCTCACGTGGAGCGAGGACCCGCCGTGGACCGGGCACGCGGCGAGGTAGTCGTCCGGGCGGCCGCCCTCCACGACGTCGAGATAGGCGCGCCACTGGGCGGGCGTCCGGGTCGCCGGGTCGGCGGCGCGCCTCACCTAACGACTCGCGTGAGCCGGGATCGCGCAGAACCGCGGCTCGTCCTTCGGCGTCGTCGCGCGTCGGCGGCATTGTCGACCAGCCAGCGTCGCGCCGCGGCACCGGCGCTCGATCGTCTCGTAGTCGCAGTCGGGGTCGACGCACCCGGCGAGCCGGTGGTCGCCGCAGAACAGGGGAGGTTCGAGGACGACGAGAAAGGGGTGATCGTGGTCACTCACGGCCGCCTTCCTGGCGGCGCCGGACCTCGCCGACGGCCTTCAATCCATCGGCGGGTCCGGCCTGGCTGGGTGTGGTGCGCGA
>JBDTWT010000167.1:0-3775 GCA_040006555.1 Chloroflexota bacterium | reverse complement strand
CCGTCGCTGACGCGCCCCGCCCACTCGTCGCGGTCGGCGCCACCGTCGAGCGCCACGACCAGCACCTCGCCGCCGATGCTGAGGAGGTGTGCGAGCCCGTGGCGCAGGAGCTCCTCGGGGTCGCCGATGAGCCCGCCCGCATCCGCCGGCAACGTCCAGTAGCGCTCGGCAAGGCGCAGGTTCCTGCGAGAGAGCTCCGGTGCGAGCTCATCACCCTCCGGGAAGCCGCGGCCGAACTGGCAGCCCGCGAAATCGAGCCGCGCGAGGTCGTCGAGGATCTCCGCGTAGGGCACGGTCGGCCCCAGGTCGGGCAGGTCGACGTTGTTCCACACGATGGGCACACAGCCGATGGGGCAGGCCGCGAGCCCGCTCAACGATGCTGCTCCAGGGCGCGGCCCTCGGCCTGCGCCGCGTGCTGCTCGCGGTGGTACTCGGGCACCGGCACGTCCCACCAGCCGGTCTTGTCGGGCCCCGCGACGTCGAGCTCGCGCGCCACGCGCACGTGGACGAGCGAGGGCCCGCCGGAGGCGAGCGCACGCTCCACCGCCGGCCGGACGTCGGCCGGCGCATCGGCTCGTTCGGCGTGGATGCCGAAGGCCTTGCCGATGGCGAAGTAGTCGGGCGAATACGGCTTGCCGTCGCGCATGAAGTCGGTGACCGCGGTGCGCCCGAAGTGCGCCTGCTGCCCGCCTTTGATGCTGATCCAGCCCGAGTTGTCGAGGACCACGGTGCACACCGGCGTCCCGAGGATCGCCGCGGCCGCGAGCTCCTGCATGGTCTGGAGGAAGTCGCCGTCGCCGCAGATGGCCAGCACCTGCGCGTCCGGCCGCGCCAGTTGCGCGCCGATCGCCGCGGGAAGCGTGAAGCCCATGGTCGAGAACCCTCCCGACGTGATGTGCGTGCGCGGCTCGCGCGTCACCCAGCGCTGCTTGACCATGCCCTGCGGCAGCCCGGCGCCGGTGACGACGACCGCGTCGGGCTTCGTCGCCGCCTGGACCTCGCGGACGGCGCGGGCCATGGTCATCGGCGAGGCGTCGGAGCCCGACTTGACCTCGATCTGCTTCTCCCACGCCTGGCGCAGCGTGCCGATCTCCTCGCCGTACTCCGTCGCGGCATTGCCGCGGCCCAGCGCGTCGAGCAGGTCGGCGAGCCCTGCCTTCGCGTCGCCCAGCAGCGGTACGGCGACCGGGTAGTTCTTGCCGATCTCGCGCGGGTCGATGTCGAGGTGGATGAGCTCGGCCGGCGGGATCGAGAACGTGACGCCCGCGCGCCACGAGCTCGCCGACCAGTCCGTGAAGCGGCAGCCGACCGCCAGGACCACGTCCGCGCTCGCGCTGAGCGTGTTGCCGATGGTGGACCCCGTGTCGCCGATCGTCTGCCCGGCCAGCGGGTGCGCCTCGTCGATCGCGCCCTTGCCGTTCCAGGTCGTCACCACCGGCGCGCCCAGCCGCTCGGCGAGCGCCCGCAGCTCGGCGGTGGCATTCGCGCCGGTCACGCCGCCGCCGGCCACGATCACCGGCCGTCTGGCGCCGGCGAGCAGCCGCGCCGCACGCTCCACCTCGGCCGCGTCCGGGCGCGGCCGGCCTCGCGCCTCGCGCGCATCGGCCTCCGGGATGCGAACTTCCGCCATCTCGGCCTGGACGTCCATCGGGATGTCGAGCAGCACGGGTCCCGGCCGTCCGGTGCGCATCTGGTTCCAGGCGCGGTGGAGCACGAAGGGCAGCTCGTCGGCGCGGGACGGCTGCCACCACTCCTTCACGACCGGCTCGAAGATGCGCGGGTTGTCCGCCGCGTGCCGCCGCTCGAGCTCCTGGAGCAGCCCGTGTCCGCGCATGTCGGTGTGCGGCGACCCGGTGAACAGCGCGACCGCCGTCGAGTCGACGTAGGACGTGGCCATGCCCACGACCGTGTTCGTCGCGCCGGGACCGATGGAGGTGAAGGCCAGCATCGGCTCACCGCTCACGCGGTACCAGCCGTCGGCGAGGTGCACGGCGGACTGCTCGTGCATGACCTGGATGGTGCGGATCTCGTCGGTCCGGTCCAACAGCGCGTCGGTGAGCGTCCAGCAGCCGTGGCCCGGGATGCCCGCCGCGTAGCGCACTCCCCTCTTGACCAGATAGTCCACGATGATCTGGGCGCCGGAGAGGCGCTGCGATAGCATGTAATCGATTACATCCCGAGTGCCATGGCCCTGTCAACGCTTCCGTTAGCCGATACGCCCCTCGGGCGAACCGTCGAGACGGCGACCGACATCTGGAACGACAGCTGCGCCATCGACGAGCTCCAGTACGCCGTCGACTTCGGCGCCGTGGGCGCCACGGCCAACCCCACGATCGTGGTCGACAACTGGCGCAGGGACCCCGGCGCGTGGGCCGCGCGCGTCCGCGCGCTGGCGCTGGAGCACCCGACGTGGGCGGAGCGCGACCTGGCGTGGGCGATCGTGGCGGAGATGAGCGTGCGCGCCGCTCCGCTGCTGCTCCCGGCCTTTGAGGCCTCCGGCGGTCTTGCGGGCCGCCTCTCTGTCCAGACCGATCCGACCCTGTTCCGCGACGCGGCCGCCATGGTCTCGCAGGCCGTCGGGTTCGAGTCGCTGGCGCCGAACATCATCGTGAAGTTTCCCTCTACCGCTGCCGGCGTGGCCGCCATGCTGGAGGCGACCTACCGGGGCATCTCGATCAATGCCACGGTCTCGTTCTCCGTGTCGCAGGCGGTCGCGGCGGCGGAGGCGGTGGAGCGAGGGCTTGCCCGTCGGGCGGACGAGGGCCTGGACTCCGCCTCGATGGGCCCGGTGATCACGATCATGATGGGCAGGCTCGAGGACTGGCTGCGCGAGGTCGCGGAGCGCGACGGCGTGGTCGTGGATCCGACCGTGCTGCCGTGGTCGGGCGTGGCGGTCTTCAAGCGCGCCTACGCCGAATGGCAGGCCCGCGGCTTCCGCGCGCGGCTCCTTGGCGCGGCGATCCGGCACCACCTCCACTGGTCGGAGCTCATCGGCGGCGACGTGATCATCACGCTGCCCTCGTCCTGGCAGAAACGCTTCAACGCCTCGTCCGTGGACGTCCGGTCGCGCATGGACGATCCCGTGGAGCCGCGGTTCGTGGACTCATTGCGCGCCTTCCCGGACTTCGAGCGGGCCTTTGAGCCAGGTGGGCTGGCGGTGGCCGACTTCGACACCTGGGGGCCATCCGTGAAGACGTTGCGGGCGTTCATCGGCTCGTACCACGAGCTCCTCCACCTCGTCACCGAGGCCATGCTCCTCACGTGAGCGACGACCTGCGGCTGCCGCCCGGTGAGCCGGTCACCCCCGAGCGCGCCGGCTGGCGGTATCTCTCCTTCGCCGTCGAGACCCTTCGGGAGCCGATGACCGTCGGCCGCGACGGGCACGAGACCGCGGTCGTCATCCTCGGAGGAGGCGGAGCGCGGGTGGGGGAGCTGGAGTTGCCGGGGCGTGCATCGGTCTGGGAGGGGCTGCCCTCGGCCGCGTACCTGCCACCGGGTGCCGTCGCTGTCGTGGCTCCGGTTGGCGAATTCGTAACAATCGCCGTTACGTGGGCGGCGGCGTCGGGACGGGCGACCGCGGGGGAACCCGTTCGCATCGGTCCCGAGGACGTGAAGGTGGAGGTCCGTGGGGCCGGCAACGCCACCCGCCAGATCAACCACATCATCACGCCCGACTTTCCCGCCGACCGGCTGGAGGTGGTGGAGGTGTACACGCCGTCGGGCAACTGGAGCTCGTGGCCGCCGCACAAGCACGACACCGACGACATGCCGCGCG
>JBDTWT010000166.1:0-3809 GCA_040006555.1 Chloroflexota bacterium | reverse complement strand
CGTCGGCGAGGCGTGCGAGCGCGCAGATGCCCATGATCGCGTCGCCGTCCACCAGCCGGCCGAGCTCGTCGACGGCGATGAGCCGATCGGCATCGCCGTCGAAGGCGAGCCCGAGGTCCAGCCCGCCGGCGGCGACCGCCTGCGCGAGTCGCTCCGGATGGGTCGAGCCGCAGCCCTCGTTGATGTTCGTCCCGTCGGGCGAGGCGAACAGGACCGTGACGTCGGCTCCGAGCGACCGGAACAGCTCGGGCGCGATCGCGCTCGCCGATCCATTCGCACAGTCGATCGCAATCCGGAGCCCACCGAACGCGGACCCGGCGGCCTCGACGAGGTAGTGTCGGTACGCCTCGATCGGGGCCTCGTCGGCCCGGATCCGGCCGAGCTCGGCGTTCCCGCGAGTGGCGATGGAGCTCGCGTCGGCGATGAGCGCCTCGAGCGCCGCCTCGTCGTCGTCGTCCGCCTTGCGGCCGCCCACGACGACCTTCAGGCCATTGTCCGGCGCGGGGTTGTGGGACGCCGAGACCATGATCCCGGCGGCGTGCGACGCGCTCGCGTGGATGAGACACGGGGTCGTCACGACGCCGAGGTCGAGCACCTCGGTGCCGGTCGAGGTGATGCCCGCGGCGAGTGCCGCGCTCAGCATCTGGCCGGAGCGTCGGGGGTCGCGGCCCAGGACCACGGTGAGTGCCCGTCCGCCGAAGCGCGCCCCGACCGCGCGGCCGAGCGCGAAGGCGAGCTCCGCGGTGATCTCCGATCCGACCTCGCCGCGAATCCCGTCGGTGCCGAAGAGCCGCCCCATCCGGAGGGTCAGGGCGCCGGGGTCGGCGTCGGCAGCGCCGGCGCCACGACGCGGACCGAGACGGTGCCCGGGGCGAGCTGCAGGATCTCCACCTCCTGGGGCAGGGCCGGAATGATCGGCGTGAGGTTGTACGTCCCGGGAGCGAGCCCGCTCACGTCGAGGATCGGAGTGAGATCCGCCGCGCCGAGGCCGCGCAGCACGTCGCTCGGGCCGCCCAGGGTGAGCGTGACCTGCTGGATGGCGGGCTGGCAACCGTTCTGGCCGGCGCCCTGGCACACGAGACCCACCACGAAGCTGCGGCTTCCGACCGAGAGGCCGATGACCGCCTCCACGGTGACGACCGGCTCCGCGCCGGCGCGGGCCAGCCGCGTCTCCTCCGGCAGCACGAGCTGCGCCTCGAAGGTCTGGGACTCGGACGCCCCGCCGATGTCGATCGGCTCCGTCCGCACCTCCGTGATCGGGGCCAGGACCTCGGGAAGCCCGCGGAGCGTGACCGTGGAGGGCTGGACGGAGAGCGCCTCGAGCGCGTAGCCGGGGGCAGGCGTGCCGACGATGTCCTGCGTCACCGGCACGGTCTTGGTGGTCTCGACCGTCTCCACGTCGACCGTGACCGAGATCACCTCGGGCGAGAGCTCGACGCGGCCCCTGTCAACGGGCTGGCCCTCGATGTCGACCGCGATGAGCTCCACCGGCTGGTTGAAGTCGATTCCCGATGGGTCGATGAGGACTCGCGCAAGCGCCCGGTCGACGCGGCTCACCACCGATGCGGGGCCACGGACCTCGACCTGGGCGTCGAGCTCGCTGAGCTCAGGGTCCCCGATCTCGAGCCCGTCGGGGATCTCACCCGTGTCGACCTCGATCGGCACGCTCCGCGTCTCGTTGCGATCGAGCTCGACCCGCACGGCCGCCGGAGTCACGCTCATCACCTGGAGCCCCTCGGCGGTCACGGTCACCTCGAGCGCCTGCGGCTCCGGCGCACGTGACATGTCGTACTGCGAGAGGTCCACGCGAGCGACGAACGCCTCGGCGGTCGGCGGGGCCGCGTCCCTGCCGGTGCGATAGCGCACCTGGACGAAGCCCGGGTCGCCGGTCAGGTTGAACGAGTCGGGTGGCTGGTTCACCGCCACGACCGGCACCTCGATCGTCTGCTCCGAGAGCGTGCCCGAGAAGACGAGTCCGGTGTAGAGGATCGTCGCCACCAGCACCGCGGCGAGCTTCAGGTGCCAGTTGCGCAGGAGGAACCGCATTCAGCCTCGCCTCACGGCACTGCCGGTCGCCGGCGGCACGACCCGCGCCTCCGGGTCGATCGGCTCCTCGGGCTCATCCTCGGCCGGCCGGACGCCCCAGCGACCATCCACCGAGCGCCGCAGGAAGGGCACCGCCCGTCGTGGCGCCTGCGGGCGGATGAGGTTGAAGATGCGGCGGCGCAGCTGGGTCTCCGTGAGGTTGCGTTCGATCCGGCCGCGGATCACGAGGCTGATCGAGCCGGTCTCCTCGCTGACGACGACGACGACGGCATCGGTCTGCTCGCTGATGCCGATGGCGGCTCGGTGCCGCGTGCCGTATCGCTCGGAGTCGAGGACGTTCTGGCTCAGCGGAAGCAGCACGCCCGCGGCGAGGATTCGCTCGCCCGAGACGATCACCGCCCCGTCGTGGAGCGCCGTACCCCGGTAGAAGATCGTGACGAGCAGCTCCGCCCGCAGGTCCGCGTTCACTTGCACCCCCGAATCGGAGGCCAGGTCGTGGAGCCCGGTCTCGCGCTCGAGCGCGATGAGCGCGCCGTGCCTGGAGCCCGCGAGGATGCGTGCCGCGCGGCTGATCTCGCGGGCCACTCGCTCGGCGGCCGCGACCTCGGCGCTCACGAAGAACCGGTTCACGCTGCCGATGCGTCCGATCTGCTCGAGGGCGCGCCGCAGCTCGGGCTGGAACACGACGACGAGCGCGAAGACGCCGACGACCGCCGCGGTCTCCATGAGCCGCTGCAGGAGGTCGAAACCGAAGAAGAGGGAGGCGAGGTACACGAGGTAGAGGATCGACAGGCCGATGACGATCCGGACCGCCCGCGTGCCGCGGATGAGGATGAGGAGCCAGTAGATGACGAACGCGACCAGCAGGATGTCGATGACCGACGTCCAGTTGCCACGGAGGTAGGTGTCGAGGAACTCTCGGATCTCGTCGATCACGCGGAATTGAGCCTGCCCTGAGGTGCGGCGGGAGGTCGATCATAACAAAGAGCCCCCGCCATCCCGGCGAGAGCTCCCTGCCATGCGGACCCCTTGCGGCTCAGCGCTTCGTGTACTGCGGCGCCTTCCGCGCGCGCTTGAGGCCGTACTTCTTGCGCTCCTTCGCCCTCGGATCGCGGGTGAGGAGGCCGGCGTCGCGCAGCGCACGACGGGCCTGGGGATGCGCCGAGAGCAGCGCTCGCGCGATGCCGTGACGGATCGCGCCCAGCTGTCCGGAGACGCCACCACCGGCGACGAGGACGCTCGCGGAGTAGCGGCCGTCGGTCTCGGTCACGCGGAACGGCAGCGAGATCGCCCCGTCCCTGGTGGTGCCGCCGAAGTACTCACCGGCCGGCTTGCCGTTGACGATGATCGTGCCGTCCCCCGGAAGGAGCCGGACACGAGCGACGGCCGTCTTGCGGCGGCCGGTGCCGTAGACGTAGTTCGTGCTCACCTGGTCTCCTTCTCGAGATCCATGACGGTTGGCTGCTGCGCCTGGTGCGGGTGCTCCGCGTTGCGGTACACCTTGAGCTTCTTGAACATCGCCCGGCCGAGCCGGTTCTGCGGGAGCATCCCCTTCACGGCGCGCTCGATGACGAGCTCCGGCTTGCGAGCCAGGAGCGTCTCGAGGCTCTCCTCGCGGAGGCCGCCGGGATAGTTCGAGTGACGGACGTAGCTCTTCTGACGGAGCTTGTCGCCCGTGACCCGGATGCGCCCGGCGTTCACGACGACCACGTGGTCGCCGGTGTCGAGGTGCGGCGAGTAGATCGGCTTGTGCTTGCCTTCGA
>JBDTWT010000165.1:0-3824 GCA_040006555.1 Chloroflexota bacterium | reverse complement strand
CCGCCGTCCGCCGCGGCAGCGCGCGTCGCGACGGCCGCGGTGCTGAACGACCAGGCGGTTTCGAAGGGATTACCCTCTGCGTCGACTGCGCCTGCACCCAGGGCAACCTCGAAGGTCCGTCCGCCCGCGAACGCGCGGCTGGGCGAGTACACCAGCTGCGTGGCGGCCTCGTTCCAGTTCAGGAATCCCGCGACGAGACGGCCGGTCCTGGTATCGGTCAGGCCGAACGCGGCGTTCGTGGCGTCCACGTCCATCGGCTGGCTGAACCACATCTCGACGGTGCCCGTCTCGACGTCCTGCGCGTCCAGCGCCGGCGTGGTGCTGATGAGCTGCGATGGCGAGCGCACGACGAACGTGAAGTTCAGCTTGCCACCCAGCTCGTTGCCCGCCCGGTCCCGCGCCCCGAACAGGCTGATCGTGTAGCGACCGCCGGACTCGAGGCGCTCGGTGGGCGTGAAGACGAGGTCGTCGCCCGACCAGCTCAGCTCACCGGCGACCTCCGGCGTGATCGTGAACCTCTCCTCCACATCCGAGCGGCCCATGGGGGAGCTGAAACCGATGCGGACCGAGCTGAGCGGACTGACCTCTCGCGCAGTCTGATCTGGACTGAGCGTGCGTTCCTCGCTGAGACGCAGCTCCAGTTGCACTGCCGCGGGCGCGGCTTCCATTCGACCGTCCCGTATCGGGTCCACCCCGACCGAGCGCACCTGGAAGTCGCTGACGGTGGGCGCTGTCTCCGTGCTGAACGCGAACCGCCGCGGAGCGGCCGAGGTGTCGCCGTCGGCCGTCGCCGACGCGCCGACGACGACGAGGTAGCTCTCGTCGGTGCGCCATCGTCGCTCGGGCGCGATCGAGAGCTCGGTCAGGTCCTCGTTCCAGCTCAGGCTGGCGGCGTGCGCGGGCACGAGCTGAAGGGCGGCCTCGACAGAGGCGGCGTCCATCGGCTCGTCGAAGGTGACGAGCACGGGGTCGTCGGCTGCGACGGCCACGCCGATGGCCCGCGGGAGGAGAGATTGCGGAACCGGCCGAGCGACCTCGGGCCCGGCCTGGGTCGCGGTCTGCTGGCTGAGGACGATGATGACGGTGAAGACAGCGGCTGCCGCCACGACCCTCGTGATCGCCTGGTGGCTGCTCAGCAATTGGCCGAGCGATGCGAACGGTGCGGGAAGACCCGCTCGAACGGTTCGAATCGGACGCAATAGACAACTCCAATAACGACGGTGGCGCCTCGGGTGACACGCGGGCGGCGTCAACGTAGGCGCGCGGAGCATAGCCCATGGTGGTACATATGTCATACCCCGGTAGTCAGATTCCGCGCGGCCGGGGTGGGATGGAAGGTCGCTCCCCCGAACGGATTGACCAGGCCTCGGGCCTCCAGCAGGGTCAGGGCGCTGGCCACGGCGGCCGGCGGCTGGCTGGTCCGGTCCACGAGCTCCTCGATCGAGCCGCTGCGCTCGAGGAGGCGGTGCAGCACCTGTCCCTCGACTTCTGAGAGCCGCTCTACCGCCGGCGCCTGGTGGCCGTGAGCGAGGCCGATCTGGCGCATGAGCGCGGCGGTCGAGGTCACGATGGTGGCCTGCTGGTCCGCGATGAGCCGGTTGCAACCGCGGGATCCCATCGCCCCGATCGGACCGGGGACGGCGTACAGCTCGCGACCGATGGCCGCCGCGGCGGCGGCCGTGAGCAACGCCCCCGACCGGTCCGGCGCCTCGGTGACCACGACCGCCTCAGCCAGGCCGGCGATGATGCGGTTGCGGCGTGCGAAGTCGGGGCGACCGACCGTGGCTCCGGTGGGCACCTCGGTGAGAAGCGCTCCGCCCGCCGCGACGATCTCCCGCGCCAGCGGACGGTGGCGCGGCGGGTAGATGCGGTCGAGCGGCGAGGGCAGGACCGCGATGCTGCGTCCATCCGCCGCGACGGCCGACCGGTGCGCGGCGCCGTCGATGCCAACGGCAAGGCCGGAGATCACCACCAGGCCCGCGCGCGCGAGCTCGTCCGCGATCTCCGTCGCAACGGCGAGCCCGTAGCCGGAGGCGCGGCGCGTGCCCACGATCGCCACGCCGCGCTCCTCGAAGGCCGCGTTGTCGCCGACGACGTACAGGGTGGGCGGCCGCGGATCGAGGGTGAGGAGCGCCACCGGATACGCCGCGTCGAGCCACGTGACGATGCGGCCGCCGACTGCCCGCGTCGCCTCCTCGACGGCGCGGGCGAGCGCCCTCGGATCGAGGCCCTCGAGGCTCGACATCGCGGCGACCGCCTCGTCCGCTACTCGCCCGAGCCCGCTGAGCGCCTCGCGTCCCGCCCGCCACGCGGCGCCGGCCGTTCCGTGACGCCGCAGGAGCTGCGTGAAGGTCGCCGGCCCGATGCCCGGCACGAGCGACAACGCGATCCAGAACTCCCGCTCGCTCGTGCGCGTGACACCCAGCGTGGAGCTGTTGGCTGAGGCCCGGGGTCCGCTTCCGACGCCGATCACGCTGCCGCGGCCTTCGGCCGGTACCCGAGCGCCTCGTCGACGTGGCGGGGCTCCACGTCGGGCGTGCCGTCGAGATCGGCGATCGTGCGCGCGACGCGGGCTGCGCGGTGCACGCGACGCATGGAGAGCCCCATCTGACGCGCGCGGGTCTCCAGGAGGCCGTGGATGCGGTCGCTGAATCCGTGCGCGGCGTCGAGGGCGGACGGCGGGAGCTCCACGTTCGGAACTCCCTGTCGCTCACGCTGGTGACACCACGCGCGGTGGACGCGGGCCGCGACGCCGGCGCTCGACTCCGGCTGGGCCGCGAGGACGCGGGACGGCATGGCGGGCTCCAGCGAGACGAACAGGTCCAGCCGGTCGCGCATCGGTCCCGAGAGCCGGGCCTGGTAGCGACGGCGGAGGCCGTCCTCGCAGGAGCAGAGCTGGCCCTCGACGCCGAACCAGCCGCACGGACAGGGGTTGAAGGTCGCCAGCAGCATGAAGCGCGCGGGGAGTGCCAGGACGCCCTCGACGCGAGCGATCGTGACGGTCCCGGCGTCGATCGGGCCCCTGAGGGCATCGAGCGCATCCGCACGGAACTGGAGCGTCTCGTCGAGCAGGAGCGCCCCGCGGTGCGCGAGGCTCGCCTCTCCGGGACGGATGCGCGGGCCGCCGCCGACCAGCGCCTGCGTCGAGACCGTGTGGTGCGGCGCACGGAATGGCCGCCGCAGCGAGATGGGGGCGTGGCGGTCGGCGAGTCCGGCGACCGAATGGATGCGGCTCACCTCCGCCGCCTCGGTCTCGTCGAGCGGCGGGAGGAGCCCGGCCGCGGCGCGGGCGAGCAGGGTCTTGCCGACGCCGGGTGGGCCGGTGAACGCGAGGTTATGACGGCCCGCGGTCGCGATCTCAAGCGCGCGCCGCGCAACCAGCTGCCCCACGACGCCGGCAAGGTCCGGCGCATCGTCGGGGAGCGGCGGGAGCGGCTGTGGGGCCGTCGGCTCGAGGGCGTCGAGCGGCTCCACGCCCGCGAGGTGGCGCGTCACCTGCCCCAGCCTGAGCGCCGGATGGACCGCCACGTCGCGGATCACGGCACCCTCGGGGCCGTTGTCCTCGGGCACGATCGCATCGGTCGCTCCGCCCGCGAGCGCGGCCGCGACGAGCGCGAGCGCGCCGGGCACGGGCCGCAGCGAACCGTCGAGCGCGAGCTCGCCGATGAGGGCGGTCGACCGCAGCCGAGCGCCGTCGAGCTGGCCGGAGGCGACCAGGATGGCGACGGCGATGGCGAGGTCGTGGCCGGTCCCTTCCTTGGGCAGGTTGGCCGGAGCGAGATTCACGGTGATGCGACGCGAGGGGACCTCGAACCCGGAGTTGC
>JBDTWT010000164.1:0-3849 GCA_040006555.1 Chloroflexota bacterium | reverse complement strand
GAGGTCGCCCTCGCGGCCGAGGCCCTTCACGTCGCGCTTGAGAATGACCTTCATCCCTGCTCCTTCGCGTGTGACCTGTCGCGGCGCCACGCCGCGAGCGCACCCTTTACCTCGTCGGCATCCCGGAGCCGGCCGTACCGCTCGAGCAGCTCGGGGAGGCTGTCGCGAATGCGGTCGTATCGGTCCCCCATCAGCTCGCGCAGCCGTGCCAGGTCGCGGTCGAGGTCGGCGGTGCCGTTGCGAGCGCGGGCCAGATGCTCCGCCCGCACCTCCGACGGCGCGTTGTGTATGAACAGGTCCAGGACGAGCAGGAGGACGGTGAGGTCGTCGGCCTGGCCGATGATCGGCAGCATGTCGGGCACGAGGTCGACCGGGAGCACGACGTAGGCGAGCGCGGCGGCGAGGATCGCCTTGAGGCCGATGGGCGTGCGCGGGTCGCGAAGGATGCCCCACACCATGCGGGCGTAGGTCGGGAGCTTGACGACGACGCGTGCCATGCGCAGGTAGCGCCATCTGGCGGACAGGTTCACACGAGCTCGAAAGTGCGGTTGGGGACCGGATGATAGCGCAGGAGGAGTGCCGGCATCGGTTTGACATTAGAACATGCGTTCTGCTAGCGTAGCCCCCGATGGCGCGGACCGGCAGCCCCGCGCGCGGCACACGGAGGGCGAGATGACCAAGCACGACGCCGAGCGACGGCAGCGCATTCTCGAGTGCATCGCGCGCACCGTGGAGCTGCGAGGGTATCCCCCGTCGGTGAGGGAGATCGCCGACGACGTGGGCCTCGCCTCCACCAGCGCAGTCCACCACCACCTCATCGCGCTCGAGCGCGACGGCCTGCTGGAACGCGCCACGCATTCGTCGCGCGCCCTGCGCCTGACGGGGCGTCCCGAGCTCACGCGCCCCGCCGCCGTCAGCAAGATCACCCCCTTCCGCATGCCGGTCGAGCGAGACACGCTCACGCTCCCGGTGATGGGCGAGATCGCGGCCGGCCAGCCGATCGAAGCGTACGAGGACGCCGCGGAAACCCTCGAGGTCCCCGTCTCGCTACAGGCGCGCCCCGACTCCTACGTCCTGCGCGTCCGCGGCAAGAGCATGATCGACGCGCTCATCGACGACGGCGACTTCGTCATCGTCCAGCCACAGGCGACCGCGCGGGACGGCGACATCGTCGTGGCGCTCCTGGAGGACAACGGGGTCACCCTCAAGCGCTACTTCCGCGAGAAGGACCGCATCCGGCTGCAGCCGGCGAACGCCGAGATGGAGCCGATCTACGCGACCGACGTCCAGATCCAGGGCAAGGTCGTCGGCGTCATCCGCCGCCTCGCCTGACAGGCCGATGGCGCCGGCGGCGCCACTCTCCGCGCGCGCGCTCGGCCGCGCGACCCTCGCCCGCCAGGGGCTCCTGAAGCCGATAGGGTCTTCGCCCGCGGCCGCCGTCGAGCGGCTCGGATCGCTCCAGGCACCGACGCCCCTGCCCCGCCACGCCTCCTCGCCCGCTGGGACAGCATCCTCCTGTCGCGCGCGACCAAGCAGCGCGGACGCATCCTCGACGACGAGGCGCGCGCGGCCGTCTTCACGAAGAACGCGGACGTGAGGCCGAGCATCCTCGTCGACGACATGGTCGCCGGAACCTGGGACCTGGCGCGCCGCGACGGCGACGCGACCATCGCCGTGCGGCCGATCCGACCCCTGTCGCCGGCCATCCGCGACGCGCTCGAGGAGGAGGCGACGCGGGTCCTGCGCCTCGTCGCGCCGGACGCGGCGGGGCGATCGGTCTCCCTGGCATCGGCACCGAGATGACGCGCGCGATCATCCACGCCGACCTCGACGCCTTCTACGCCAGCGTCGAGGTGCTCGACGACCCGTCGCTGCGCGGGAAGCCGGTGATCGTCGGAGGTGGTCCGGACCAGCGCGGCGTCGTGAGCGCCGCCTCGTACGAGGCGCGCGCCTTCGGCGTCCACTCGGCCATGCCGCTGCGCACCGCCGGCCGCCGCTGTCCGAGCGGCGTCTTCCTTCCCGGGCGCCCGGAGCGCTACCGCGAGCTGTCGCAGCAGGTGATGGCCATCTTCGCGAGCTTCACGCCACTGGTCGAGCCGATCAGCCTCGACGAGGCGTTCCTGGACGTGTCCGGCAGCCAGGCAGCCTTCGGCGACGGGACCACCATCGGCCATCGCATCAAGGAGCGCGTGCTCGACGAGGTCGGCCTGGTGGTCTCGGTAGGCGTCGCGAGCAACAAGCTCGTGGCCAAGGTGGCGAGCGATCTGCGGAAGCCCGATGCGCTCGTCGTCGTCCCGCCCGGCGGCGAGGCGGCATTCCTCGCCCCTTTGCCGATCCGCCGCCTCTGGGGCGTCGGGCCGCAGTCCCAGGCGGCGCTCGGCGAGTACGGCGTGACCACCATCGGCCAGCTGGCCGCGCTGCCGGAAGAGACGCTCCAACGTCGATTCGGACGCCACGGCGCCGACATCGGTGCGCGAGCCCGAGGCGAGGATTCCTCCGCGGTCCAGCCGTTCCACGCTCCGAAGAGCATCGGGCACGAGCACACCTTCGACGTCGACACCACCGACCGACGGCAGCTGGAGGCCACGCTCCTCGACGTCGCGGAATCGGTCGCCAGCCGGCTGCGGCGGCACGGCCTGGCCGCCGGCGCCGTCCAGCTGAAGCTGCGGTACGAGGGCTTCGAGACGCTTACCCGGCAGGCGCCGCTTCCACGCCAGGCGCGCGAGTCCGAGCCGCTGTACGAGACGGGCGTCGCCCTGCTGCGGCGAACGCTCGTGGACGGCAGGGCGGTGCGCCTCATCGGCCTGACGGCCATCGCGCTGGCAGATGCGCAGCAGCTGACGCTCTTCGACGCCCCCGCGCGGACCGACCGGTTGTCGCGCTCCATCGACGCGGTCCGCGAGCGATTCGGTGACGGAGCCATCACGCGCGCGCGCCTGCTCACCGAGCGCCCGGCGAGGCGCTTCGACTTCGGGGAGCGACCCGAAGCGCCGGGCAGCGACGCCGATCCCGAAGGGGCTTGACACGTAGAACGCATGTTCGGTATCGTGACCGCAGAACCGAACACCTGTTCGAGTGCCACGAACAGGAACCGTCGAGAGGAGCGTTGATCCGTGGCACTCGTGCACATCCCGCCGGTGGAGACCCATGTTCGCTGGAACCGGCGCGCCAACCGTCCAGCCGAACTTCGCGGCGAGGGTCATCGGCTCCGCATCGTGGGGCTCGACGGGCTTCGCGACGAGCGAGCCGCGTACCCCGCGGCGGCCGGCCCGCGACTGACGCTCGTGCTGCGCACCCGCGACGGTGGTCGGGCCGCGATCGTCTTCGACGGGCGCCGGCGCCGCTGGTTCCTGGAGGCGCTCGAGCCAGCCGCCTGACGGCGCTCCCCTACAATCGGCCCGGCTCTCCGGCGACTCAGACGTCCGGCGTGACCCGCATCGTGAGGGACCGGCGCCGATGGAGGATCGACTCACCGACCTCAGCGTGCGCGACCTGGTCGAGCGGCTGGCGACCAGGTCCCCCGCCCCTGGCGGGGGCAGCGCCGCCGCCCTCGCCGGCGCCATGGGCGCGGCGCTGGTGCACATGGTCGTCGAGCTGACCGTCGCTCCCTCTGACCCCGCGAGTGCCGGCACCGAGCTCACCGAGATCGGCGCGGCAGCCGCGACCTGGCAGTCGGAGCTGCTCAACCTGGCCGAGCTCGACGCGAACGCCTACCGCGCGGTCGTCCAGGCGCGCCGGCTGCCGCGAGGGACGGAGCGCGAGCGCCACGCGCGAGACGTCCAGGTCGCCGCCACGGTGCGCGAGGCGACCCGCACGCCGCTCGCGACCATCCGAGCCGCCAAGGCGGTC
>JBDTWT010000163.1:0-3884 GCA_040006555.1 Chloroflexota bacterium | reverse complement strand
CGACGAGGCCGAGCAGATCGCGCCGGCCGCGACCGGCGGGCCCGCCGACCTCGCATTCGCCGACGACGAGGTCGTTTTCGAGCTCGACTCGCTCTCGTGCTACTACGGATCGTTCCGCGCGGTGCGCGACATCTCGCTGCAGGTGCCGAAGAACAAGATCACCGCGATCATCGGTCCATCCGGCTGCGGCAAGAGCACGCTGCTGCGGAGCTTCAACCGGATGAACGACCTCGTCGAGATCGCGCACATCGAGGGACGCATCCTCTACCACGGCGTGGACCTCTACGCCGATGGGGTGGACCCGGTGGAGGTTCGCCGGCGCATCGGCATGGTCTTCCAGAAGCCGAACCCGTTCCCGAAGAGCATCTACGACAACGTGGCCTTCGGACCACGCGTGGCGGGGTTCCGCGGAAACATGGACGAGCTGGTCGAGCGCTCGCTGCGACGCGCAGCGCTGTGGGACGAGGTCAAGGACAAGCTGAAGGAACCGGGCACCACCCTGTCGGGCGGGCAGCAGCAGCGCCTCTGCATCGCGCGGGCGATCGCGGTCGAGCCGGACGTGATCCTGATGGACGAGCCGTGCTCCTCCCTGGACCCCATCGCCACGCTGAAGATCGAGGACCTGATGCGCGAGCTTCGGGAGAGCTACACGATCGTCATCGTGACCCACAATATGCAGCAGGCCGCGCGCGCCAGCGATTACACCGCCTTCCTCACCATGGGAGACGACCGCGCCGGCTACTTGGTGGAGATGGGATCGACGCAGCAGATCTTCACGCGGCCGGCGAACCGCGTGACCGAGGACTACATCACCGGCCGGTTCGGCTGACCGGGCGAGGAGCCAGCGACGTGGAACAGGCAATCGGTCCAGGCCAGGCTGGTGAGGGCAACCAGCCCGTGAAGCCTCGCGCCGCCTTCGATCGCACGCTGGACGCGGTCCGCGACGACGTCCTGCGCCTCGGAGCGATGGTCGAGGAGGCGCTGGAGCGCGCCGGGCGCGCGCTCATGGAGCGCGACTCCGACCTCGCCGACCACGTTCGCTGGGACGACGCGAACGTCAACGAGCTGCAGAGACAGATCAACACCGAGATCACGACCACCATCGCCACCCAGGCGCCGGTGGCGCGTGACATCCGCGAGCTGCTGGCGCTCTATCACGCGGCCGCGGAGCTCGAGCGCATGGGCGACTACGCGACCAACATCGCGAAGCTGGCCCAGCAGCTCGCCTCCGAGCCCGAGACACCGATGCTTCGCCAGATCCCTCGCATGGAGCAGCTGTGCCGCGAGCAGCTGCGGGCCGCGATGCGGGCGCTGGTCGACATCAGCGAGGAGGCGGCACGCGAGGTCGCCGCGCGGGACGACGAGATCGACCACCTCTACAGCAGCGTGTACGAGGACACGATGAAGCTCATGACCGTGGCCCCCGAGCGCGTGCGCCAGGCGACGCACATGCTCTTCGCGGCGCACCACCTCGAGCGGCTCGGGGATCGCGTCACGAACATCGGCGAGGACGTCGTGTACCTCGCCACCGGGCAGGTCGAGGACCTCAACCCCTAGGAGGGTCAGATGCGTCGACGGCTGCTCCTGGTCGAGGACGACCCGACCCTGCGTCAGGCGCTCATCTTCAACCTCAGCCGAGAGGGATACGAGGTCTCCGCCGCGGCGGACGGCGAGGCGGGACTCGACGCGGCCCGCAACGATCGGCTCGATCTCGTCCTGCTCGACGTGATGCTTCCCGGCATGAGCGGCATCGAGGTCCTGCGAGTGCTCCGGCGTGAGGGCGTGACGACCCCGGTCATCATCCTCTCCGCCAAGGGCGACGAGATCGACCGCGTGGTCGGCCTGAAGATCGGCGCCGACGACTACGTGACCAAGCCGTTCAGCCGGCCCGAGCTGCTGGCGCGCATCGAGGCCGTCCTGCGCCGGCAACGGCGGGAGGGGACCGAAGACGGCGAGCAGCGCGAGCGGCTCGAGTTCGGGAAGGTCGCGATCGACGTCACGCGGCGCGAGGTGACGGTGGACGGTGAGCCGGTACACCTGACGACCAAGGAGTTCGATCTCCTCGCGCACATGGCGGGCTCGCCCGGACGCATCTTCACGCGCGACCAGCTGCTGGCGCGGGTGTGGGGGTACGACTACCTCGGGGACGGCCGCACGGTCGACGTACACGTGAGCTGGCTGCGCGGCAAGCTCCGGACGGCCGAGGGGCACAACTACTTCCGCACGGTCCGCGGCGTCGGGTACGCCTTCGCGCCGCGCGCGGCGTGACCCTGCCGACGAGCGGCGATGCCTTCGAGGCACTGCTGGCCCGGCGCGGCGGCGGCCTGCTGGTGCTCGTCGACGAGCGGCTGCGCATCGTTCGCGCTGGCCCGGAGGCCGCGGAGCTCGCGGAGCGCCCTGAGGGCGCGCTGCGCGGGATGAGCATGATCGCCGCGTTCGGCTCCGCCGGCCTCGACGCGGTCGCGCGGCAGGCGCTCGCGCTCGGAGAGGTCGTGAGCGGTGAGGCGGATCTCGGCAGGCTCGGCGCGCGCCAGTTCGCCGTCGATGCGGTGCCGCTGCCCGACGGCGGCCTGATCCTCTCGCTCCACGACATCACGGCCCTCCGCCGAATCGTGCGGGTGCGCCGAGACTTCGTGGCGAACATCAGCCACGAGCTGCGAACGCCCCTCGCGTCGATCAAGCTGCTCGCCGAGACGTTGTCCGCCGGCGCCGTCGAGGACGTGCCCACGATGCGCGACTTCGCCACCCAGATCGAGCGCGAGGCCGACCACCTGGCCCAGCTCGTCGACGAGCTGCTCGACCTGTCGATGATCGAGTCCGGCGAGACTCAGCTGAGCCTCGAGGCCCTGGCTCCCGATTCGGTCGTCGCCGACTGCATCGACCGCATCGGCCCGGTCGCCGAGCGGCGGGACGTCCGAGTGATCGCGCAGCCCGCCGGCGGTGACGACGCCGCGCGCGCGCTGGCCGACCCGGCGCGGCTTGGCCAGGCGCTGCTGAACCTCGCGCACAACGCGGTGAAGTACAGCCATCCAGGGGGCGAGATCCGCATCGGCTGGGAGACCGGCGACGAGATGGTCCGCTTCCTCGTCGCCGATGACGGCATCGGCGTGCCGGAGGCGCATCAGCAGCGGATCTTCGAGCGCTTCTACAAGGTCGACCGATCGCGCGTGCGGAGCGCTGACGGCACAGATCACCTCGGGGGGAGCGCGGGGCTGGGACTCGCGATCGTCCGTCACATCGCCGAGGCCCATCGCGGCTCGGTCGGCCTCACCTCCATGGAGGGAGTGGGCTCCACCTTCTGGATCGAGGTGCCACGTGCGGAAGCCTCGACGGAGGATCTACCGGCCTAGGCGTCAGGGCGCGGAGCTGGCCTCGTCGCGCAGGCCGCGCACCATGCCCGCCCGCGGGTCGTCCGGCGCGAGCTCCAAGAACCGATCGAATGCCGCACGGGCGGCGGCCGCGTCGCCCTCGCCGCGGAGGGCGATGAGCCCCTCGAAGAACGCGATCTCCGCCGGGTCGGCGGCGGGGACGGCCGAGTAGGCGTCCAGCGCGGCGCGCGCGTGGGCGTTGTCGCCCGCGCGCAGGTAGGCCGTGATGATCCGCTCGTAGGCGTCGGCGCGGCCGGGTTCGAGGTTCATGAGGAGCTGGAGCGCGACGGCCGCGCGCACCAGGTCGTCTGCGCTCGACCCGGCGAGGTACTCGTCCGCGAGGCTAGAGAGGACCTGGGCATCGTTCGGGTCGGCTTCCAGCCGTTCGAGCAGGCCGGCGATCCGATCCTGGCGGGCGGCGTCCGCGTCGCGCGCCGCGGCGAGCTGCTCGTTGACGACCGTCCCGTTGGCGAGGCCCGTCGCCGGCAGCAGGGAGCCCCCGAGGAGCGCGCCGCC
>JBDTWT010000162.1:0-3923 GCA_040006555.1 Chloroflexota bacterium | reverse complement strand
GGTTGTCATGATGCCCGCTCAAGGCCGGCATATGCGGCGATCAAGCGCTTGACGCCCTCGCCGATGAATGCCACGGTGACCTCTTCGTCGCCCTTTACGATCCGGCTGCTGACCACGATGCCGTCACCGAAGCGCCGATGCTTCACCCGGTCCCCGGCCTTCCATGCCGGATCCTCCTCCGCTCCCAGCGCGTCGCCGGCACCCGGTGCGGAGAACGTGCCGCTGCCCATGTCGACCGATCCCGCTCCCTGGTACGTGGCCGATGCCACCCGCTGCCGAGCGGCGTCCAATTGGCGGCCCACTGGGCGTGGCACCGGGGCAAGATCGGGGAGTGAGACCGGGCGCAGGGTCTCCTGGACCCGCCGCGTCGGTGACCGGTAGCCGCCGGGCTGCCAGCTGCCCTCGTCATTCCCGCGTGGCCAGTCGCCGGGGCGACGGAACGGGGCGGAGGTGCGCTCAGCGGCCAGGAGCTCCTCGGGGAGCTCCGACAGGAAGCGCGAGGGCTCCGATTGAGCCCCGACGCCGTACGTCGAACGATGGTGGGCGTGGACGAGGTAGAGGCGGTCCTTCGCGCGGGTCATGCCAACATAGGCCAGGCGCCGCTCCTCCTCGAGCTCGCGCTCGTCCTCGAGCGCGCGTCGGTGCGGGAGCAGCCCCTCCTCCATGCCGACGATGAACACGACCGGGAATTCGAGCCCCTTGGCAGCGTGAAGGGTGATGAGCGTCGCTCGATCCGGCACCTCGTCCAGCTCGTCCTGGTCGCTGACCAGGGCCACCTCCTCGAGGAAGCGGGCCAGGCCCTCGGGCGCGGCGATCTCGTCGAACTCGGCGGCGTGGTTGCGCAGCTCGGTGACGTTGAGCCAGCGCTCCTCCCCCTCCTCGGTGCCGTCGACGAGCGCGTCACGCAGCCCGGACCGCTCCGTGGCGGCGTCGAAGATCGCCGATGGCGGCTCCTCGGGGACCATCGCCATCAGCCCGCGCATGAGCGTCGCGAACGTCGCCAGCTGGGCGCGGGAGCGCGGCGCGAGGTTCGGGTGCTCGTCGGCCGCCTCGACCGCCTGCCACAGGCTGGTCTCGCGGCGCTCGGCGGCGGCGCGCAGCTCCTCCATGGTCTTCGCGCCGATCCCGCGGGCCGGCACGTTGATGATCCGCTCGAGCGCGACGCGGTCCGCGGGGTTCCGGGCCAGCCGGACGTAGCCGAGGGCGTCCTTGACCTCCCGGCGCTCGTAGAAGCGGGTGCCTCCGACGAGCTGGTACGGGATGCCGAAGCGCATGAACGACTCCTCGATCACGCGGCTCTGGGCGTTCACGCGATAGGTGACCGCGATGTCCCCGTAGCGCAGCGACCCGTCCTCCTCGTCGGCCCGGCTGGTGAGCATCCTCGCCATCGAGCCGCGCGAGGCACCGCCGACGAGCTTCTCGACCTGCCGCGCGACGAACTCCGCCTCCTCGTACTCGTTGTACGCGTCGAAGAGCTCGATCTGCGTGCCTGCGCCGCGATCGGTCCAGAGCTTCTTGTCCTTGCGGCCGGCGTTGCGGCTGACGACCGAGTGCGCCGCGTCGAGGATGGTCTGCGTGGATCGGTAGTTCTGCTCGAGCTTCACGACCTTGGCGTCGGGGTAATCGGCCTCGAAGTCCAGGATGTTGCGCAGGTCCGCTCCGCGCCAGGAGTAGATGCTCTGGTCGTCGTCGCCCACCACGGCGAGGTTCTTGTGCTTGGCGGCGAGGTGCCGGCACAGCAGGTATTGCGCGCGGTTCGTGTCCTGGTACTCGTCCACCAGGATGTGCTGCCAGCGCGACTGGTACTTCGCCAGCACGTCGGGGTGCTGCTCGAACAGGAACACGGTGCGCATGAGCAGGTCGTCGAAGTCGACCGCGTCGTCCTCGCCCAGCTGGCGCTGGTACGCCTCGTACACCCGGGCCGCGGTCTCGTCGTAGTAGTTCCCGGCCTGCCGCTTGGCCGTCGCGACGTCGGCGAGCTCGTCCTTGCGCTGCCCGATCCAGGCAAGCATGCCGGCCGGGGCGAACCGCTTGTCGTCCAGGTCGAGCCGCCGCAGGATCGACTTCACCAGCGCGACCTGGTCCGCGCGGTCGTAGATCGTGAAGCTGCGGGTGAGGCCGATGGCGGCGCCGTCGCGCCGCAGGATCCGGGCGCAGATGGCGTGGAAGGTGCCCATGGTCGCCTCACGGGCGCTCTCCTCGCCGATGAGCCCCGCGATCCGCAGACGCATCTCGGTCGCGGCCTTGTTCGTGAACGTCACCGACACGATCTGCCACGGCTTGACGCCCGACGCGATGAGGTAGGCGACCCGGTGCGCCAGGACCCGCGTCTTGCCGCTGCCGGCTCCGGCCAGGATGAGCAGCGGGCCCCTGACATGGCTCACCGCCTCCTGCTGGGGCGCATTCAGCCGCGCCAGGATCTCCTGCGGAGACAGGCGTGGCCGAGGCGGCGCGGTGCTGGGTGCGGCTTCCGGGGGCATACCTCGATTCTACCGGCGCGAGGGGTCGCCGAGGGTCAGCGGACGAAGCCCGGCTGCACCTGGACAGTGCCATTCGGCTGAGTCACGAGCGAAGGCCATTCGCGCGCCATCGCGACCGCCTCGTCCATGCTGTCCACCTCGACGATCACGAAGCCGCCGAGGATCTCCTTCGTCTCGATGTACGGGCCATCGGTGACCACCACGCCCTCGCCCTGGCGGCCGGGTCGGATGGTCTTCACCGTCGACGGGGCGGCGAGCTCCTCCCCGCCGACGATCTTGGGGGCGTAGGTCCGGAACCATTTCGCATGACGCTCGACGTCAGCCGCCTGCTCCGCCGCGCTCATCGCCTCCCAGGCGGCCACGTCGTCAGGGTGGACCCAGTTGAAGATCACGTAGCGCACCGGTTCATCTCCATGCCGGCGCCCAGCGAGCGCCCCTCGAAGCCTACGACGATCCGATGAGCTCCCCCCTGGACAAAACCTCAGACCCTAGGGTCAAAGATCGTGGCGTCAACCACCGACTTGTAGAGGCCGTTGCTCCAGGGCGTGTTCCATTCGTAGTCGCCGAACCGTGACGAGTCGCGAAGCAGCTTGCCGAATTCCTTCTTCCCGTCCTTCGCCGCGGCCGCGAGGGCGTCCATGGCCGCGTAGCTGTCCATCTCGACGAGGGTCTTGTAGAACCCGGCCCGCTTCTCCGAACTGAAAACCACCGCGAAGGTCCCGATGTACTTCGTCCCCTTGGGGTGCGCGGCGGCGAACTTCTTCTCGTTGGCTACCCACCACTTCTGGTGAGCCTCTTCCTGGCCGATCTTGACGCTGTAGCCCCACTCCTGGATGAACCGCATCGGTCGCCCTCCTTCAGCTTGCCGCGATCGCGGCGAAGCGACACGTGTAGCACGGCGCCGCCGCCGAGGCAAGAAGCAGGAGAGCCCCAGCTGCGGCCGGGGCTCTCCCAGGGTTGAGGGGACGCTTGGACTAGTAGTCCATGCCTCCGCCCATGCCGCCGGGCATGGATGGCGACTTGTCCTTCTCGGGGAGGTCGGTGATGACCGTCTCCGTGGTCAGGAGCAGGCCGGCGACCGATGCGGCGTTCTCGAGCGCCGACCGAGTCACCTTGGCCGGGTCGATGACGCCCGCGGCGAAGAGGTCGCCGTACTCACCCTTCTGCGCGTCGTAGCCGTGGCCGGGCTTGAGCTTGCGGACCGCCTCCACGACGACCGAGCCCTCCATGCCGGCGTTGATCACGATCTGGCGCAGCGGCTCCTCGAGCGCGCGGCGCAGGATGTTGACGCCGATGGCCTCGTCGCCGAGGACCTCGAGCTTGTCGAGGGCCGGCAGGGCGTGGATGAGGACCGAGCCGCCACCGGCGACCATGCCCTCCTCGACGCCGGCACGGGCGGCCGAGAGCGCATCCTCGATGCGGTGCTTCTTCTCCTTGAGCTCC
>JBDTWT010000161.1:0-3950 GCA_040006555.1 Chloroflexota bacterium | reverse complement strand
AGGCGTTCACCGGCCTCCGGACCCGAGGCATCGGCGTCCGGCGCCCGGACAAGACGGTCGCGACCGCGGACCACGGCACGCCGACGACGCCGCGCGGGCTGCCGATGGTGGACATGCAGGCAGCCGCCCAGATCCGCCAGCTCGAGGACAACTGCGCCCAGTTCGGCGTCCCGCTCCACGCGTTCGGCAGCGACACCCAGGGCATCGTCCACGTCATCGGTCCCGAGCTCGGGCTCACCCAGCCCGGGATGACGATCGTGTGCGGCGACTCGCACACCGCGACGCACGGGGCGTTCGGGGCGCTCGCCTTCGGGATCGGCACCTCCGAGGTCGAGCACGTCCTCGCGACGCAGACGCTCCTCCAGCGCCGGCCGAAGACGTTCGAGGTCCGGGTCGAGGGAACGCTTCACCCGGGCGTCGTCGCCAAGGACATCATCCTCAGCCTGCTGGCGCGCATCGGCATCGGCGGCGGGACGGGGCACGTGTTCGAGTACGGCGGCTCGGCCATCCGCGCCCTCGGGATGGAGGGGCGGATGACGGTCTGCAACATGAGCATCGAGGGTGGCGCTCGGGCAGGCCTGGTGGCCCCCGACGAGACGACGTTTGAGTACGTGTCGGGCCGGCCGCATGCGCCGGTCGGGGCGGACTGGGACGCGGCCGTCGACCGATGGCGTGGCCTCGTCACCGACGGCGACGCCCGGCACGATCGCAGCATCGCCTTCGACGCCGGCGACCTGGTGCCGATGGTGACCTACGGCACGAATCCCGGTATGGGCTTCCCGATCACCGCCCGCATCCCCGATCCGGAGGCCCTGACCGATACCGCGCAGCGCGACTCGCTGCGCGCCGCGCTCGCCTACATGGCGCTCACGCCGGGCGAGCCGATCCTGGGCAAGCCGATCGACGTCGTCTTCATCGGCTCCTGCACGAACTCGAGGATCAGCGACCTGCGCGAGGCTGCGCGCATGCTTCGTGGTCGCCACGTCGCCGATGGCGTGCGGGTGATGGTCGTCCCGGGGTCGACCGAGGTGAAGCGCCAGGCCGAGGAGGAAGGGCTCGCGTCCGTCTTCAGAGAGGCAGGCGCCGAGTGGCGGGAGGCCGGCTGCAGCATGTGCATCGCCATGAACGGCGACCAGCTCTCGCCCGGCCAGTACTCGGTCAGCACGTCGAACCGTAACTTCGAGGGCCGTCAGGGGAAGGGCGGGCGGACGTTCCTCGCCTCGCCGCTCACCGCCGTCGCGTCGGCCGTGACCGGGCGTCTCTCCGACCCGCGGGCGCTCCTGTGAGCGCACCCATGGTGGAGCCCTTCCGCTCGGTCACCTCGGCGGTCGTGCCGATGTCGCGCAACGACATCGACACGGACCAGATCATTCCTGCGCGCTTCCTCAAGACGGTCAACCGGGCAGGGCTGGGGGACCAGCTCTTCTTCGACTGGCGATACCTCGCCGACGGCTCGCCGAACCCCGAGTTCGTCCTCAACCGACCCCAGATGGCGGGTCGTGCCATCCTCCTTGCGGGCGACAACTTCGGCTGCGGATCGTCGCGCGAGCACGCCCCGTGGGCGCTGACGGCGTGGGGGATCCGGGCGGTCATCAGCAGCTCGTTCGCCGACATCTTCCGCAGCAACGCGCTCAAGAACGGGCTCCTGCCGATCGCTGTGCCGCCGGAGGAGCTGATGCGCATCGGCTCCATCCTGGAGGCCGAGCCGGACGCGCAGCTGACGGTGGACCTCGAGACGAGCGAGGTGCACCTGCCGGACGGCTCGGTGATCGCGTTCACGATCGACGCGTTCGCGCGCCGCATGATCCTCGACGGCACCGACGAGCTGGGCTACCTGCTGGCTCGCGGGCCCGAGCTCGAGACCTACGAAGCGGCCCATCCGCCCAGGATCTCGACCCTGGCGTGAACCGGCACATGGGCGATGAGGGTCATTGGCCGAGACCGGTGCTACGATCGGCTCCCGATCGGGACCCGCCAGGGAGGAGTGCCACGCGACCACGAGCCATCACCGCACTGCCCGCGATCGTGCTGCTGGTCTCGGCATGCGGCGTTGACACTTCCGGCGCCGGCGGTCCAGGGCTGGACGGAACCGCGCCGGCATCGCGGGGGCAGGCATCCCCCGGAGACAGCGCCGAATCGACGTCAGCAGCCAGCGCGACCGCCGATACCGCTGGTCTCGTGGTCCTGAACGGCACATTCACGGGGCACTTCTCGGACTCGCTGGCGACGGCGCAGCAGACCGTTCAGTTCGAGCTGCACTGGAACGCGGGCCCCGACGACATCCACGACAGCAACGCCTTCACGCTGGCGTCGGGCACCTTCACGTTCTCGGAGTCGATCGGTGGCGTCTGTGGCGGATCGCGCGACGAGGAAGGACCGCTCACCTCATACGTGAATCAGCAATCCCTCCTCGCCGCCGAGCCCCAGGATCGCGACAACGCGCAGCTGCTCGTGATCGACCGTCGGCTCAGCGGCGGTGGCGTGGAGTTCTCGGTCTTCTCGAGCTTCGAGGTTCCGAATTCGGACCCTGAGGGATGCGGAGACCTCGACCGCAGCGGCGTGGGGTCGTGCCCCCTGGTGTTCCTTCAGGCGGCGATCGGCGAGCTCCAGCAGGACGCAGAATGCACGAGCGCTGGTGGCGAGTGGACGGGACAGCTGCGCCCGTAGCGACCATTGCGCCGATCGATCATCGGTCTAGCAGGAAGTCGATCGCCTCGAGGTAGCCCCGCCAGCCGCGGCCGATGACCTGGTGCTTCGTGGCGGGCGCGGTCACCGAGGTGCGCCGCCATGGCTCGCGGGCGTTGATGTCGCTGATGTGGACCTCGACCGCCGGTCGTTCGCTTGCGACCAGTGCGTCGTGCAGCGCGTACGAGGTGTGCGACAGTGCGCCGAAGTTGCAGATGATCGCGTCGTAGTCGAGCTGCTCGAGCCGGTCGATCAGCGCCCCTTCGTGGTTTGACTGGTAGGCGTCCAACAGCGAGCCGCGCTCGAGGGCGTACGCGCGGGCGGCCTCGACGATCTCCGGCAGCGACATGGACCCGTAGATCTCGGGCTCGCGCCGGCCGAGGGTGCCCAGGTTCGGCCCGTTGAGGACCAGGATCCGCATCGGTCTCATTGTCCTCCGGCAGTGTCGAAGGAGCCCAGGACGCGCATCGAGCTGGTGTGCTCGCGCAGGTCGACCAGGGCCTGCGCCAGGGGTTCGGCGGCCGCGTCTCCGGCGACCTGGACCAGGAACCGATACCGCCACGGGCCGCCTCCCGACGGACGCGACTCGATACGGCTCAGGTTGATGCCCGCGTCCGCAAGCGATCCGAGGGCGCGATAGAGGTCACCGGGCCGGTGCCCGGTCTCGAAGGTGATGAGCGTCTCGCGCTCCCCGCCGGCCGGAGGAGCCAGCGGACCGAGCGGCGCCGGCGCGGTGCCGGCGTCGCGCGCCAGCACCGCGAAGCGCGTGACGTTGTGCGGCGAGTTCTGGATGTCGCCGGCCGCGACCTCGAGGCCGTAGCGCTCGGCCGCCCGGGCGGACGCGATGGCGGCCGTGGATCGGTCGCCGCTCGACGCCAGCTCGCGCGCCGCGCCGGCGGTGTCCGCCGCCGGAACCAGCTCCCACGAGTGCCCCGCGAGGAACCGCTCGCACTGGGCGAGCGCCTGCCAGTGGCTCGTGACGCGCTCCACCGCACCCAGCTCGGCGCCCGGAACGACGAGGAGCTGGTGGCGAACCGGCAGGAGCAGCTCGCCCACGACCAGCAGGTCGCCATCGGCGAGGGCATCGAGCGCATCGCCGACCGTTCCCGCCAGCGAGTTCTCGAGCGGCAGGACCCCCGCCTCGACGGAGCCGCCCTCGACCGCGGCGCAGACCGCGGCGAAGGTCGCCATCGGGAGGGCGTCGACCGCGTCGGCGCCGAAATAGCCGACGATCGCCTCCTCGCCGAAGGCGCCCGGCTCGCCCT
>JBDTWT010000160.1:0-3964 GCA_040006555.1 Chloroflexota bacterium | reverse complement strand
GGATCCGCAGCTGAAGCCGTGGCGCAACTGCGCCGACCTGCGCGTGGAGCGCACCATCGCCGACCTGCTGGCCACGGTCGCCGGTCAGGAGGTGGCCCGAATCGGCGGCCCCGACTGGGCGGACCCGATCTCGCTGAACTAGCGCCCTGCCATGGACACCTTGCGACTGGCCCGAGGGTGGTACGGCGTCCTTGGCCTCGGCACGCTTCTGCTCACCGGCGGACACGTCGTCGAGGGGGTCAGGGGCGGCTCGCGGCTCGACATCCCGATCGTGGCGCTCGGCATCCTGCTGGGCCTCTTGGCGCTGAGCGCGGCGGCGTGGGTCGTGACGCCCGACCGGACGCGCGGCGTGATCGCCTGGGCGGGGATCCTCGGCGGCGCTGTCGCGTTCCTCTACGCCTTCTGGCTGGCCGCGACGACCGCGGCGATGGACGCCGTCCTGTTCGCCGGCGTGCCGACCGTCATCGCGCTGGCGGCCGCTGCGCGCATGGCCTGGGCACGGGCCAAGACCACCGCATAGCAATCAGGCCCCCGAAGTTGCACCTCAGCGGAACTAACGGGCGAGCTGAGCCCGGAAAGCGCTTCTCCTTCCCCAGCGGTTGGTAGTGCATCAGTTTGAGCGGCCTCCGGCATGACCTCGCGCCCGGCTCCTGGCCGATCACGTCTAGGAGATCGCAGCGCTCCTCGACCAAGGCCATAGTCGCCCGGTGCTACGGCGCATCTGGCACTACCCGCTTACCCGTTGGCAGGTCCGGCTGGCGTTCCTGGTCTTCCTGATAGCCGAGTACTTCGTCTTCGGGATGAATCTCCTCCCCCCGATCATCTCCAGTGTGGCCTTGCTGGTGATCGGCGGCGGTCCTCTGTTGATCCAACGCCTGCGCTCCCGCCGCTCCTCAACCTGATGCACTACCCAGCGGTTCCGTCTACGGGCAAGCCGGCGGCAAGGCTGCGAGCTACAGGCGGACCTTCGGCGGATTTCCGGGGTCCCACATGTGGACCGTGTCGATGAAGCGGACGAGGCCGCCCTTGTAGCTCATCATCAGCGAGTGCGTGCGGGCGCCGCCGCCGAAGAAGCGGACGCCGCGCAGGAGCTCGCCATCGGTCACGCCGGTGGCGCAGAAGACGACCTGCTTGCCCGACGCGAGGTCATCGGTGAAGTAGATGCGCTCGGTGTTGTCCACGTCGACGCCCATGCCCCGCGCCCGCTCCTTCTCCTCCTCCGAGCGCCACTTGAAGCGCGCCTGGATCTCCCCGCCCAGGCACTTCAGGGCCGCCGCCGACAGGACGCCCTCCGGCGCGCCGCCGATGCCCATCACCGCGTGCACGCCGGTGCCCGACACGGCCACGCTGATGGCGGCGGTCAGGTCTCCGTCGCCGATGAGCTGGATGCGCGCCCCCGTCGCCCGCACGTCGGCGATGAGCTTCTCGTGGCGCGGCCGGTCCAGGATGACGACCGTGATGTCCCACACCTTGCGCCCCAGCGCATCGGCAATGATGTTGAGGGTCTTGTCGACCGGGTCGTCCAGGCTCACCTTGCCGGCCACGCCCGGACCCACGATCAGCTTATCGAGGTACGTGTCCGGGGCGTGCATCAGGCCGCCGGGCTCGGCCGCCGCCAGGACGGACGTCGCGTTCGGCGTACCCGTCGCGACGAGGTTCGTGCCCTCCAGCGGGTCTACCGCGATGTCGATCTGGACGGCCGCATCGGCATTGCCGACCTGCTCGCCGATGTAGAGCATGGGCGCCTTGTCGCGCTCGCCCTCGCCGATGACGATGGTGCCGCTGATATCGGCGTCGTCCATCGCCTTGCGCATGGCGGTCACCGCGGCCTGGTCCGCGCCCATGCGGTCGCCCCGGCCCATGAGCCGCGCCGCCGCGATCGCCCCCGCTTCGGTCGCGCGGACGGCCTCCGCGATGATGATCTTGTCGATCGGCAAATTCGTAACTCCCTCAGCACCGCCGAGTCTACTCAGTCCATCCATTGGCACCGGCGACGGCTGGAAAACGCGTGTTAGCGTGACCGCATGGACGAGTTTCCATACCCGCCCGTCCTCGCGGGCGTAGCGGCGGGCGTGGTCGCCGCACTCCTCGGACGGTACTCGCCGGCTTGCCGCTGAACGTCAGAAGCGCGTTCCGAGACCTGGCTCAACCGAGGACCGCGCCTCCAAGGTGGGAACGCAGCACGTCATCGACGAGGACGATCTCGACGCGCTCGTCGGCGATGAGCAGCTCCCCGTGCCGGAGATGTGGAGCCGTCTTCCCGACGGCCGGCCGGTGCCGAACGCAGTCAGGGCAATCCGCCTGTCTCGCCGCGGCCGCTAGGCGGTGGTGGACGCGCGCCTGCGTTGCTCGGCGTCTCGCCTCGTGGAGGTCATCGGCCCGGCTGAGATGTAGAGGGGACGTCATCGGCCTCCGGGCCTCATCGGCGTCAATGTCGGAAGTGGCGCCGGCCGGTGAAGACCATGGCCAGGTGGTGCTTGTCCGCGACCTCGATCGCCATCTCGTCACGGATGCTGCCGCCGGGCTGGATGATGGCGGTCACCCCGGCCTGCGCCGCGATCTGGATGCCGTCCGGGAACGGGAAGTAGGCGTCCGAGGCCATCACCGAGAGCGGCGCGCGGTCGCCGGCCTTGCGCAGGGCCACCTCGACGCTCACCACGCGGCTCGGCTGTCCTGCGCCCATGCCGATCATGGCGTGCTTCTTCGCCAACACCACGGCGTTCGACTTCACGTGCCGCACCGCCCGCCACGCGAAGAGCAGGTCGGTGAGCTCCTCCAGCGTGGGACGGCGCTGGGTGACGGTCTGGAGCTTGTCGCGGTCCTCCTCGAGGTTGTCGAAGGTCTGGACCAGCAGGCCGCCGCCGATGCGCTTGAAGTCGAATCGGCCGATGCCCAGCTCGTCGCCCTCCCCGCTCTGCTCGGGCACCTCCACGATCTCGAAGCCGCGCTTCGTCCGCAGGATCTCGAGCGCCTCCGGCGTGTAGCCGGGCGCGACGATGGCCTCGAAGAAGCCCGGACGGATGGCGCGCGCGGTCGCGTCGTCGATGACGCGGTTGCAGCCGATGATCCCGCCGTACGCGCTCACGCTGTCGCCCTCGAGGGCCAGCTTGAAGGCCTCCGCCAGGTCGACCGTCGAGGCGAGCCCGCACGGGTTGCCGTGCTTGACGATGACCATGGCCGGGGTCCTGAAGTCGCTGGCGATGCTCCACGCCGCGTCGAGGTCCAGCAGGTTGTTGAAGCTGAGGTCCTTGCCGGCGATCTGGTGCGCGGAGCTGATGCTGCCGCCGGAGTGCGCCGGATCGGTGTAAAAGGCGCCGAGCTGGTGCGGGTTCTCGCCGTAGCGCAGGTCCGCCTTCTTCTCCACGACCATGGTGAGCCGGCTCGGGAACACCGTGCCGCCGGTGACGTTGAGGTAGCTCGCGATCTGCGCGTCGTACGCGGCCGTCAGCGCGAACGCCTCCGCCGCGAGCTTCTGGCGCGTCTCGGGGCTCACCTGGCCGTGGGTCTTGATGTCGCGAATGACCGATGCGTACTGCGTCGGGCTGGAGACCGCCGCCACGCCGGGGAAGTTCTTCGCCGCGGCGCGCAGGAGGGCCACGCCGCCGATGTCGATCTTCTCGAGCGCCTTGTCGAGCGAGGTGTCCGGCTCGCGCACCGTCTTGGCGAACGGGTAGAGGTTGACGACCACGATGTCGATCTGCTCGATCCCGTGCTCGGCCAGCTGCGCGAGGTGATCGGGCTGGTCCCTTCGCGCGAGGAGCGCCGCGAAGATGGCGGGGTGGAGCGTCTTGACCCGGCCGCCCAGGATCTCGTTGGTCTCGGTCAGCTCGGAGACCGGCCGCACGGCCTTGATCCCGCCCTCGGTGAGGTGGGCCCGGGTGCCATCGGTGGCGAAGAGCTCGACGCCGGCATCGGTCAGGCCGCGGGCCAGCTCGACGATGCCTTCGCGATCACTGACGGAGAG
>JBDTWT010000159.1:0-3965 GCA_040006555.1 Chloroflexota bacterium | reverse complement strand
TGCCGGCCGCGACGACCGACTACTTCGCCGATGACGCCGGGAGCGTGCACGAGGCGGACATCAACCGCGTCGCCGAGGCCGGGATCACGCTCGGCTGCGCGTCGGGCCAGTACTGCCCCGGAAACTTCGTCACCCGCGAGCAGATGGCCGCCTTCCTCCACCGAGCCCTGGCCTCCTAAGCTCGCCGGGAGCGTACTCCCGCACCGATCGGACCCCCCGCGGCGAACCATTGGCCCATCGTCCGATCGAGCTCACGCGCATACGGTGAGGCGGTCCTTTACACCGCCGGGGGACCCACCTGTTGCGAGTCGGCACCACACCGCGCTTCCGTACCTCCATCCTCGGAGCGATCGTCTTCGCGTCCGCGCTTCTCCCGCTCGCGGCCGCTCCGGCCGCCGCCACCGGCGGGGACTCGATGGTCTCCGTCGTGAACCGCTATCGGTCCGACGCGGGGCTGGGCCCCGTCGCATTGCACGCGACCATCGACGCGCTCGCCTCGGAGCGCAGCGCCGAGGTCGCGGCCGCACAGCAGCTCGGCCATGACTTCGAGGCGCTCAAGGTGCGCTTCGCGCAGCTCGGGATCTGCTGGGAGGCCTTCGGCGAGATCGTCCTGTACAACTCGAGGGTCGACTACGAGGCGTTCATCCTCCAGTGGTACAACTCGCCGACGCACAACGCCCAGATGCTCGGATCCGCCTACACGCACGCCGGCGGCGGCTGGACGCAGGGGAGCGACGGCCGCTACTACGCCGCGATGATCTTCGTGAAGCTGTGCGGCGAGTCCCCGGCTCCGTGGCAGCCGAGCAGCACGTTCTACGACACCGCCGGCTCTCCCTTCCTCGCCGACATCGAGTGGCTCGCCGCGGCCGGGATCTCGAACGGCTGCGGCGGCGGCGCCTTCTGCCCGAGCTCCCCGGTCTCCAGGGAGCAGATGGCGAGCTTCCTCAGGCGCGCCCTCGGCCTCCCCGCGGCAGGCACCGACTACTTCTGGGACGACGGCGCGAGCGCGCACCAGGACGACATCAACCGCGTGGCGCAGGCCGGAATCGCGAACGGCTGCGGCGGCGGAGCGTTCTGCCCCGGGAGCATCGTGAGCCGCGAGCAGATGGCGAGCTTCCTGGCGCGCGCCCTTGGCCTCCCTGCTCCGAGCGGCGACTACTTCTGGGATGACAGCGGCAGCATCCACGAGGATGCCATCAACCGCCTCGCCGAGGCCGGCATCACGACCGGCTGCGCCGGTGGCCAGTACTGTCCGTCCGCGGGCGTGACCCGCGAGCAGATGGCGGCGTTCCTGCACCGCGCCTTCGACTGACGCGCTGATCGACCCCGGCTGCCGGTAGAATCGGCAGCCAGATGACCACCGTCACGCCGAGCACCGCCACGGCGACCACCACGGGCCGGCGAGCCGATGGGCGCGTCCCGAACCAGCTGCGCCCGGTGAAGATCGTCCCCGACTACCTGAAGTTCGCGGAGGGGTCCGTCCTCATCCGCGTCGGGGACACCCGGGTCATCTGCGCGGCGACCATCGAGGACCGCGTGCCGGGCTGGATGCGCGGCAAGGGCCGCGGCTGGGTCACGGCCGAGTACAGCATGCTGCCCCGGGCCGGGACCGAGCGCAGCCAGCGCGAGGCGGCGCGCGGGTCCATCGGCGGCCGAACCCACGAGATCCAGCGCCTCATCGGCCGATCGCTCCGTGGCGTCATCGACATGAGCCGGCTCGGCGAGCGCACGATCACCCTCGACTGCGACGTGATCCAGGCTGACGGCGGCACTCGTACTGCGAGCATCACCGGCGCGTACGTCGCGCTCGCGCGGGCGCTGAACAAGTTCGGCATGGGTCAGCTGATCACTGGACAGGTCGCCGCGGTGAGCGTCGGCATGGTGAACGGCATCGCGCACCTCGACCTCGACTACTCGGAGGACTCGACCGCCGAGGTCGACTTCAACGTCGTGATGACCGACGACGACCGGCTCATCGAAGTGCAGGGCACGGCCGAGCACGGCGCGTTCACGCGACCGCAGATGGACGCGATGATCGACCTCGGGGCGGCGGGCATCCGCCAGCTCTTCGCCATCCAGCGCGCAGCCATCGAGGCGCCGCCCGGCGAGTGAGGCGCCTGCTCCTCGCCACCACCAACCCCGGTAAGCAGCGCGAGTTCCGCCGCCTCCTCGCGCCCCTCCGGGCGGAGGTCGTGACGCCGGACGAGGTCGGCCTCGCCCTCGACGTCGAGGAGCCATTCGACACGTACGCCGAGAACGCGACGGCCAAGGCCGATGCCTACGCGCGCGCCTCCGGCCTGCTCACGCTGGCCGACGACTCCGGCCTCGAGGTGGCGGCCCTGGGCGGCGGCCCGGGTGTCCGGACCGGCCGCTGGGGCCAGGGCGACGGACGCGACGCCGATCGCATGGTGGAGGCCGTCGCCGGCGCGCAGGATCGCGGCGCGCGGATGGTGTGCGTGCTCGCCGTCGGCGTCCCGTCGGAGGACGGGTCGGCGCCGCGCATCGAGCTCTTCGACGGCGTGATCGACGGGTCGATCGCCCGCGAGCGGCGCGGAAGCGGCGGCTTCGGCTACGACCCGGTCTTCGAGCTCCCGAGCGGCGAGACGACCGCCGAGCTCCCGGAGGCGGAGAAGGATCGGATCAGCCATCGCGGCCGAGCCGTCGCCGCGGCCACGCCTCGGCTCATGGAGCTGCTCCAGCCGGCATAGCCCATCGGTCCCGGGCGATTTGGCGACATTCGTCCGGTCGAACAAACCGTTCGCGAACCGTACGGTGGCGGTACCTCGCGGAGGGCAACACGCGTGTGTGTTCTCCGCTCCGTACCGCACCGGAGTCCTCACCATCGTGTCCCGAGCCGCAGCCAGCCTTATCGCGCTCCTCGTCCTCGTGAGCGCCGCCGGGCCCGTCGCCGCCGCGGAGCCCGACCCCGCCACGACCCCGGTCGTCGGAGCGGTGGTGCCCGGCGAGGTGATCGTGAAGTACCACGATGCCGCGGATGCCCCGGCTGCCACGGCCGAGGACGGCCTCGAGATCCTGGCCGAGCTCGGCAGCGACCCCGCCGAGATGCCGCTCCTCGTGTCCACGGAGGGCCAGTCGGTCGGCGCGGTGCTGGCCGAGCTCAACGCGGACCCCGCGGTGGACTACGCCGAGCCCAACTACGTGGTGGGATTGACGGAGGAGCCCGGGGAGGGCGAGCTCGCCGTCCTGCCTCCCGACACCGGCGCCACCGCCGTCTCGGTGAACGACCCGCGCAGCGGCGACCAGTACTCGCTCGATCGCATGCAGGTCCGAAGCGCCTGGGGCCTCTCTCCGGGCAGCGCCTCCATCGTCGCGGTCCTCGACACCGGCGTCCAGTTCGACCATCCCGACCTCGCCGGACGCCTGCTCGAGGGGCACGACTTCGTGAACAACGACCCCGACGCGAGCGACGACAACGGCCACGGGACGTGGGTGTCCGGGATCATCGCCGCCAACCCGAACGACTCCTACGGGATGGCCGGCATCAGCTGGAACGACTGGATCCTGCCGGTGAAGATCATGGACCGCGAGGGCACTGGCGACACCTCGGACCTCACCTCCGGCATCATCTACGCGGCGGACCGCGGCGCGAAGGTCATCAACATGAGCGTCGGCGGGTTCCCCTACTCGCAGTTCGTGCAGGACGCGATCAACTACGCGTGGAACAAGGGCGCCGTCCTCATCGGCGCGGCCGGCAACAACCGCCGCGAGGAGACGTTCTATCCCGCGAGCTTCGCGAACGTGGTCAGCGTCAGCGCGACGCAGGCCGATGACGAGTTCGCGAACTGGTCCAGCTACGGCTCCAAGGTCGACGTGAGCGCGCCCGGCGCCTCGATCCTGACCACGAACTGCTACGCGTGCACGTACGGCGGCCACGACACGTGGGACACGCACACGAAGATCAGCGGCACCAGCTTCGCAACCCCGAACGTGGCGGGCGTGGTGGC
>JBDTWT010000158.1:0-3997 GCA_040006555.1 Chloroflexota bacterium | reverse complement strand
ACGTTCGGTGCCCCGTCGTCTAGTGGTAGGACAGCGGACTTTGGATCCGTGAACCGAGGTTCGAATCCTCGCGGGGCAGCCAGCCGGAACGGTCCGGTGGCGACGTGCCCGAGTGGTCCAGGGAGCGGTCTGCAAAACCGCGTACACGGGTTCGATTCCCGTCGTCGCCTCCACCAAACCTGAGGTGCCGTCATGGCAGATCCCGCCGAGCTGGACGAGCTGCTCACCCACCATCGGCAGGCGGGGCACGAGCGCCTGAACGCGGACGACGTCGCGCGCTTCCAGAGCGCTGCGCGGCTCCTCCCGCCGGTGCCCGCGACCGTCCTCGACGTCGGCTGCGGCGTCGGCGTCCTGAGCGACTGGCTCACCGGCCGCGGCTACGCCGTCACCGGCGTCGACACCGACGAGAGCCTGATGGAGCGGATGGAGGCGCCCCACCGCGTGGCGAGCATCGACGCGCTGCCCTTCGAGGACCGCTCGTTCGACGCGGTCGTCGCGAGTGAGGTTCTCGAGCATCTGCCGGTCGAGGTCTTCGAGCGGTCCCGCGGCGAGATGGCTCGCGTTGCCCGCGCGGCCATCGTGGTGACGGTCCCGAACGCCGAGTCGCTCGAGTCCGCCTCGACGCGGTGTCCGGCGTGCGGCTGCACCTACTCGATCCATGGCCACGTCCGGCGCTTCGACGAGGCCATCCTGCGGGACCTGCTTCCCGGCTGGCGGCTCGCCGAGCTCGAGCAGGTGGGCCCGTGGAAGGCGCGTCACCGGTCGCTCGAGTGGGTCGTGCGCCGGCGGCTCCTCGGGCGCTGGCCCGCGCAGGCCGGCGCGATCTGCCCCCAGTGCCAGTACCGCCAGCCGGGTGCCGCGTCCTCCGTGACGGGCGGCGGCGGCACCCTGTCGCGGGCCGCGAGGCTGGTCGCCTCGGCGCCGTGGCGGGAACGGTGGTGGCTGTCGGCGCGCTACGAGCGCTGAGGGGCTCGCCTGTTGCGCGGGGTCAAAGCAATCTGGGGTCGGGTAGTACCGCTGGCGGCGAACGTGTAGTACTTTCGGCGCGATGCGTGCCCGAGTCCTGCTTGCAATCCTCCTCGTCGCCCAGCTGCTGGATGCCGCGACGTTCTCCGTCGTGATCCCGGTCCTCGGCATCGGCGTCGAGTCGAACGGCATCGCCGCGATGTTCTACCACTGGCAGGGGATGGGCGGCGTCCTCGCCCTCAAGGGCGCGGCCATCGTGGCGACCATCGGCCTCCTCATCGTGGCCTGGCCGCGCGCGCCGCGCATCTTCTACATCGGCGGCGCGACCGGCACGACCGTCGGGGCGTTCGGCGCCTTCACGAACGTGGTAGCCCTGCTCCTCCTCGCCTGATCGGCGACACCGCCGGCGTGCGCTACCCTGCGGACGGCGCCGGAGTGGCGGAACGGCAGACGCAGCCGGCTTAAACCCGGCAGCCGAAAGGCGTGGGGGTTCGAATCCCTCCTCCGGCACCAGGCGCTCCGCCGATGCGTGGCGGTGCGGCACTCCCCGGGCTATACTCTCGCTCCGCCTCCCCGACGGGAGGTTCATGTTTGTCCAATCCCTCTGCCGCACGGCTCGAGCACTCGACCCGCGCCGCACACCCATAGAGAGGAGGACGACGCTTCGATGCGCCGTTACGAGCTCATGCTTCTGCTCAGCCCCGACCTGGAGGACGACAAGCTCCAGGCCGCGGTCGAGAAGGTCACCCGCGCCATCGTGAATGCCGGCGGCAGCCTCAGCAAGGTCTCGCCGTGGGGCAAGCGACGCCTCGCGTACGACATCAACCGCCACCGTGAGGCGAGCTACTTCCTGATCCATTTCGACATCGAGCCCGCACAGGTGCGGGAGATCGAGCGCGGCCTGCTGATCAGCGAGGAGATCCTGCGCCACCTCGTCACCGTGCTCGAGGATCGCGGCCACGCCGACGAGCTCGCGCCCGCCGCTGCGCCGCGCTCGCTGGACGCCGACGACGATGATGACGGCACCGATGCCCGCGTCGGCCCGGCAGCCGATGAAACCGTCAAGGGCGATGTCCGCGCGGAGGCCGATCCGTCCGACGACGGCAACACCTCCGAGGACACGAGCGAAGACACGTCCGAGGACACGTCCGAGGACACCAGCGAGGACGAGCGCGAAGAGCCGGCCACGGTCACGCCGGCCGATGCGGACCGGCCCGGGGCCTGACCGAACGCACGGCACAAGGAGCCACGAATGACGCTCAACAAGATCATGATCATCGGCAACCTCGGCGCGGATCCCGAGCTGCGATACACGCCCGGCGGCAAGGCCGTGACCGAGCTGCGTGTCGCCGTCAACGACAACCGGAAGGGCCCGGACGGCGAGTGGATCGAGGAGACCCTGTGGTTCCGCGTCAGCGTCTGGGAGCAGCAGGCCGAGCGCATGGCCGAGCAGCTCCGAAAGGGGAACAAGATCTACGCGGAGGGGCAGCTCCGAGTCCGTGAGTACGAGGCCCGCGACGGCCAGAAGCGGACCTCGCTGGAGCTTGCGTTCGCCCGCGTCGTGAATCTCGAGCGCCGGCCGCGGGACGAGGCCGCCGCAGGCTTCGACGAGGAGCGGGCGCCGGGCGCCGATGCGCCGCCCGCCGTCAAGCCGCGCGGCGCCGGCCAGGCCTCGTCGTCCGCGCCCCGCGAGGAAATGGACGTCGACGACATCCCGTTCTAGATCACCGAGACCCGAAAGGAACGCACTTCACCAATGGCAAGTCCACGATCGCGCCGCGAGTCGGCCGACTACTACCGCGACCGCCGGCGCCGCAAGGTCTGCAACTTCTGCGTCGACAAGGCGGAGAGCATCGACTACAAGGAGGTCAACCGGCTGCGCCGGTACCTCTCCGAGCGCGCGAAGATCGAGCCGCGGCGCAAGACCGGCACCTGTGCGCGCCACCAGCGGATGCTGACGACCGCGCTGAAGCGGGCGAGGCAGGTCGCCCTGCTGCCGTACGCCCCGCAGCACCTCCGCCCCTGACCCTGCGGCCGCGCATCTGAGACCGAGGGCTGACGTTGGACATCGTTCTTCTCATCGCGTCGCTGGCGATCATCCTGGTCGCCGCGGAGCTCTTCACGAACGGAATCGAGTGGTTCGGCCACAAGCTGAACCTCGCGGAGGGCGCGGTCGGCAGCGTCCTCGCGGCCGTGGCCACCGCCATGCCGGAAACGCTGATCCCGGTCATCGCGATCCTCGGGCCCGTGCTCCTCGGCGGCACCGCCACCGAGAGCTCGTCGGCCGTGGGCGTCGGCGCGATCCTCGGCGCGCCCTTCATGCTCTCGACCCTCGCGATGTTCGTCACCGGCACCGCCGTGGTGATCTACTCCCGGCGCGGCAGGCGCACGACCGACATGCGCGTGAACACCCGGGTCCTCGGCCGCGACGTCGGGTTCTTCATCGTTGGCTACGGCGTGGCGATCGGCACGGCGTTCCTCCCGCAGGAGGTGGCCTGGCTCAAGTGGGTGGCCGCCGGGTTCCTCTTCATCCTCTACGCGGTCTACGTGCGGCTGCATTTCACCGACACCCCCGAGGAGGCGGAAGGGGGAGGGCACCTGACCCCCCTGCACCTCACCCGCGTCCCCGCGCTCAGCGGACCCCGGATGCTCGAGATCGACGTCTTCCACGGCGCGCACTCGCTGACGGGTGGCGAGCCTCGAATGGGGATCGTCGTCGCGCAGGTCATCGTCGCGCTCGGGCTGATCATCGTCGGGGCGCAGGTCTTCGTCGGGGCCGTGGAGCACCTGTCGACCGTCATCGGCCTCGACCCGACGATCCTCGCGCTCATCATCGCGCCGATCGCGACCGAGCTGCCCGAGAAGTTCAACAGCGTGCTGTGGGTCCGCAACGGAAAGGACACGCTGGCCATGGGCAACATCACCGGCGCGATGGTGTTCCAGAGCTGCCTGCCGACCGTGCTGGGCTTGCTCTTCACCACCTGGACCTTCACCGGCGCCAGCGCCATCAGCTTCGCGTCGGCCGGCGTCG
>JBDTWT010000157.1:0-4035 GCA_040006555.1 Chloroflexota bacterium | reverse complement strand
GTGCCGAGCGTGGGTGACAGCGTCCCGCTCGTCACCCGGCCGACCGGCCGGCCGTCGCTCCGCACCTCGTAGCCGGCGCGCGGGATCGCGTTGTCGATCATCTCGAGTCCCGCGAGCCGGCGTCTGGGCCCGGCCTCGGCCACGGCCGCGAGCGCTTCGCGCCCGACGAAGTCCCCCTTCTCGAGCTTCACGACGCGCCCGAAGTTGACCTCGTACGGGTTGGTGTCCCGGTTGAGCTCGTTGCCATAGAGCGGCATGCCAGCCTCGAGCCGCAGCGTGTCCCGCGCCCCCAGGCCGGCGGGCAGCAGGCCGAGGTCGCCGCCGCGCTCCGTGAGGGCCCCCCACAGGTCGCTGGCGCGCTCGGCATCGCAGAAGAGCTCGAACCCGTCCTCACCGGTGTAGCCCGTCCGGGCCACCAGGCACTCGATGCCGGCCACCGCGCCCTCGACCGCGTGATAGTTCGCGAGGCCGTCGAGGTCCACCTCCGAGAGACGGCCGAGCAGCTCGGCGGCGCGCGGGCCCTGTGGCGCAATGAGTGCGATCTCGTCGCTCCTGTCCTCGAGGATGGCCTCGTCGCTCCTGTCCTCGAGCAGCGTGGCGAGGTGCGCGGCCACCGTCTCGCGGTTCGAGGCGTTGCACACGACCATGAAGCGCTCGGGTCCGAGGCGGTAGACGATCAGGTCGTCGATGACGCCGCCGTCGGGCTCGCAGGCCATCGAGTACTGCGCCGCGCCGACCTCGAGCGCCGCCGGATCGCTCACGAACGCATATCGGAGGAAGTCCACCGCACCGGGCCCGCGCACCTCCAGCTCGCCCATGTGCGACAGGTCGAAGAGGCCGGCCGCCGTCCGCACGGCACGGTGCTCGTCGAGGATCGACGTGTACTGCACCGGCATCTCGTAGCCGGCAAACGGGACGAGGCGCGCCCCGAGCGCGCGGTGCACGTCGTGGAGTGGCGTCCGCTTCAGGTCCGACGGCGTGGTGGCGGCACTCACCCGGTCGCCTCGGCCGAGCGCACGGCGTCGCGTGGACTCGCTCCACCAGCGGCATAGAGGGCCGCCGCCTGCTCGAGGACGGACCGCTCGGTCGCGTGGGTGAGCAGCGCCATCGCCTCGTCGATGCCGACCCAGCTCGCCTCGTCGAACTCGGCGTCGTGATCGTCGACCGACCCGCCGGTCGCGCGCATCAGGAAGAAGTGCACCGTCTTGTGGAAGCGCGTCGTGCCACGCACGAAGTAGTAGCGGATGGCGCTGATGGGAGCCTGGATCTCCACCTCCAGGCCGGTCTCCTCGCGCGTCTCCCGAAGCGCGGTCTCCTCGATCGTCTCGCCAGAGTCGGGCGTGCCCTTCGGGAGCGCCCAGAGCCTGGGGCTGCGCCGATGAACGAGTGCGACCTCTATCCGAGCGTCCACCGTGCGGATGACGACGCCGCCGGCCGAGGTGGCGCGGGCCGTCCGCTGGACGGGCAACCCTGCGCCGCTACGCGCGGCGGCCGCGCGAAAGCCCGAATGGAAGGGCGGTACGACGAGCCGGAAGGCGCCTGGCGCGGCCGACTGCGGGGAATCGGAAGCGGCTGGTCTGCGTGCGAAGGGCGCTGATCGTGACCGGTGCCACGCGCCGACGCGGGCGGTGGTAGACCGTGGGCACGGTGCCGAGGCCGAGCCACGCCCGGTGTCCCGAGCGCCGAGCGGTCCCGAAGTGGACGGCTGGATGGCTGACGAAGCGGGCCACGAGACTCACGCGCATGATCCGCATTGTACGCCCGATGGATGGCCGCGCAAGCCATCGTCGGTGGTCGGAACGGGGCGCTCCGGACCCGTCCGGAGGGCTGCACGCCGAGTCATCGAGCCAGTGAGCGGTAGAGCGACTCGACCTGCTCCACGCGGCGCTCGACGCTGAACCCCTCCGCGTCGGCGCGCGCGCGGGCGGCCATCGCGCGCCGCGTGGCCTGGTCGCGCGCGAGCTCCTCGAGGGCGGCCGCCATGCGGGCCGCACGGCTGTCGGCGGGATCCGCCGGCACGATCCGCCCATCGACGCCGTCCCGGACCGAGTCGCGCACTCCGGGCCCGTCAATCGCGATCGCTGGCAGGCCGGCGGCCAGCGCCTCCGCCAGGACGAGGCCCTGGGTCTCCGTCCGCGAGGCGAAGGCGAAGAGATCCGAGCCCCCGAGCGTGGCGAGCGCCTCCGGCCGCGGCAGCCGGCCGGTGAGATGGACCCGGCCGGCGAGTGTCGGCGTCTCGGCGCGCTCCCGGAGCTCCGCCTCCATCGGTCCGCCGCCGATGAGCAGGAGCCGCAGCTCGCGCCTCGTGCGGGCGGCGGTGGCGAACGCCTCGAGGATCGTCAGCGGGCTCTTCTCCGGCGCGAGCCGGCCGAGGCTGGCCACGACCAGGGTGTCGGGAGCCCACCCGGCTGCCGGCCGCGGATCGATCGGCCTGCGGGCCCGGATGCCCGCGACGTCCACGCCAGTGGGGATCACGACGACGCGCCGCCGCGCATGTGCCGGAAGGCGCTCGCGGATCTCCTCGGCGAGCTCCGTCGACGGGGCGATGATCGCCGACGAGCCGAGCCAGAAGCGACGGAGGTAGGCGCCGGACAGCGCCGATGCAACGCGGCCGAACGGGCCGAGGTAATGGCGGTAGTCGTCGAACCGCGTGTGGTGCGTGAAGACGAGCGGCCGCCGGCCGGCCCGCGCGATGCGCCGAGCCATCACCCCCGTCGCGAATGGCGAGTGCGCGTGGACGATGTCGGGCGCGAAGCGTCGTGCCGTGCGGAGCGCCGGGTCGACCGGATTCGGGAGGGGCATCCGGTACCCGAACGGCGCGACCCGCGGGAGCTGGTACGACGCGAGCCACGCGTACTGCGGCTCAGGGCCGGGCGACCCGACGTCCTCGATCGGAGCTCCCGACGCCGGTCGGGGGGCAAGCACCATGACCTCGTGGCCCCGCGCGCCGAGCCCTCGTGCGAGCGCGTCGACGGAGACGGTGACGCCCGACAGGTAGGGCAGGTAGGACTCGGATGTCAGGAGGATCCGCATCGGTCCAAAGCGTGGGTGTTGGTGGGCGATACTGGATTCGAACCAGTGACCTCACGGATGTGAACCGTGCGCTCTAACCAACTGAGCCAATCGCCCGTGCGGGAGGCGGAAGTATAGCCGCGGGCCTCGTGGCCCATCAATCGCGGTGAGGGCTCAGCGGGGCGTCACGAAGCGGATGACGATCCCGAGCAGCAGGATCGCGACGAGCGGCGAGAAGTCGATCCCCGCCGTCGGCGGCAGGACGCGGCGGATGGGTGCGAGGATCGGCTCGGTGACCTGGTAGATGAACGCGACGAGTCCCCCGCCACCCCTCGGGTTCGTCCAGCTCACCACGACGCGCGCGAGGAGCAGGAACCACACGACGTAGGCCAGCAGCTGGATGAAGGTGACGAGGAGCGTGGCCACGGCCGGAGGATAGCAGCCGTCAGCTCCGCGGCCCGAACAGCGCGGTGCCGATGCGGACGAGCGTCGCGCCCTCGGCCGCGGCGGCCTCCGCATCGGCGCTCATCCCCATCGAGAGCTCAGGCAGCTCCTCCCCGGACCTCTCTCGCAGCGCGTCCCGGAGCCCGCGCAAGGCGGCGAACGTCGCGTGCGCCTCCTCGGACGACGCGCCGAGACGCGCGATCGTCATGAGGCCGATCACTCGCGCCGACCGGAGCTCGCGCAGGGCCTCCGCCATCGGATCGGCCGCGGCGGCCTCGGGGGTCAGTCCGGCCGTGGTCGCGGTGCCCGTCAGGTTGACCTGGAGCAGCAGCCGCGCGCCGACGCCCTCGTCGGCGGCGACCGCGTCCAGGCGCCGCAGCAGCTCGAGGGAGTCGACGGAGTGGATCACCGCGAACGCGCGGACCGCCCGCCGCGCCTTGTTGGACTGGAGGCGGCCGACGAGGTGCCACTCGGCCCCGGGAAGGGTGGCCACCTTCGGCTCCGCCTCCTGCACCCTGCTCTCGCCCAGGAGCGTCAGGCCGGCGTCGAGGGCGGCGCGGGCGACCTCGACCGGCCACG
>JBDTWT010000156.1:0-4039 GCA_040006555.1 Chloroflexota bacterium | reverse complement strand
ACTGGCCCATGTTCTCGGTGTTGATGCGGAAGTAGGCCTGCAGCGGCAGCTCGACCTGGACGCCCTTCGGGACGTAGATGAAGCTGCCACCCGACCAGACCGCCGTGTTGAGCGCGGCGAGCTTGTTGTCGTTCGCAGGGATCACGGTGCCGTAGTACTCGCGGAACAGGTCGGGATGCTCCTTGAGCGCCTGGTCGGTGCCCATGAAGATGACGCCCTGCTTCTCGAGGTCCTCCCGGATGTTGTGGTACACGACCTCGGAGTCGTACTGGCCGCCGACGCCCGCGAGGTACTTCTTCTCGGCCTCGGGGATCCCCAGGCGGTCATAGGTGCGGCGGATGTACTCCGGCACGTCATCCCAGGAGCTCACGGCCTTGTCGGTCGGAGCGATGTAGTAGTAGATGTCCTGGAAGTCGATCCCGGCGAGGTCCGCGCCCCAGCTCGGCATCGGCCGCGACTCGAAGTGCCGGTACGCCTTGAGGCGCAGCTTCGTCATCCATTCCGGCTCGCCCTTGAAGCGGCTGATCTCCGCGACGACGTCGGCGGACAGTCCCTTGCGGGCTACGTTCAGCGACGTGGCGTCGGAGTCGTGCCAGCCGTACTTGTAGTTGTCGGGGACCTGCGTCAGAGCCGGGTTGGGAAGCGCCATTCGTGCCTCGTCTACGAATCCCGACTGAATTGGTCGGTGTTCTTCGCCATTGTGCTCCCCCGCTCGCCGATGGTCAAACGAACGGTGGTCCCACGGCGGCCCGCACATCCGCCTCGGAGGCGCCTCGCTCGACGAGGTTTCGGGCCGCCTCCGCGGGGGTGGCGCTGCCGATGACGATGAGCTGCACGAGCCGATGATCGCGCATGCGCGCGATCGCCCCGCCATCGAGGATCCATCGCTCGTCGTCGCCCATCTCCGCCTCGCCGAACGCATCGACGACCACTCCCGCAACCTCCGTGAAGATCCAGGAGGCGCGAGGAGGCGCGACCGGTCGACCCAGGATCGAGAGCGCGGCACGCTCGCCGGACTCCCGCGCGGCGTGCCAGTGCTCCCCCGCGCGCCCGGCGGCGCGCGCCACGTCACCGACGGCCCACACCGCGGCGTGACTGGAACGCTGGCCGGCGTCGACGATCACGCCGCCCGCGACCTCCAGCCCCGCCGCTGCCGCCAGCTCATCGCGCGGCCGAACGCCGATTCCCGCCACCACGAATGCGCCCGGCAGGCGCTCGTCTCCGATCCGCGCGCCGCCGTCGGTGTCGAGTGCGGTCACGACAGCTCCGAGCCGAACGGTCACGGCAGCCTCGCGGAGCCTCTCGAGTGCCCAGGCGGACAGGAGCCGGCCCATGCTCCCGCCCCACAGCACGTCGCCGAGCTCAACCACCGTGGGCGCGAGGCCGAGCGCCGCCAGGCCGGACGCGACCTCGACGCCGATCAGACCGCCGCCCACGACCACAACCGGCGCGCCGGCGGGGGCCGCGAGGGCCGCCTCGCGCAGGCGCTGCGCGTCCTCGAGCGTTCGCAGGAGGAGCGCTCGCTCTCGCCCGGGCACGGGGAGGGCTCGGGGCGCCGCACCGGTCGCCAGGACACATCGATCAAACGACATCACCCGGCCGTCCGCCAGCGTCGCGCGCCGCTCCTCGGGCTCGAGGCGGGTGACCGCCACCCCGGTGACGAGCTGAACGTTGTGGCGCTCGTACCAGCCAGGCGGCTCCGCCGCCAGCAGCTCGGGCGGATGGCCGCCGCGCAGCAGTTCCTTGCTCAACGGTGGGCGGTTGTACGGGGGGACCGTCTCGTCCCCGACGAGGACGATCGACCCGCTGAACCCATTGCGGCGCAGCGCGCGCGCACACCTCGCCGAGGCGACGCCGCCCCCGACGAGAAGGACATCGGCTTCCACCCCGCCTATCCTACCGACGGATAGACTCGCCGCCGATGGCGCTCCCCGACGACCTCTCGATACGCACCGCACGGCTCGGCGACGTGGCGGCCATCGCCGACCTGCGGCTCGAGGTCGGAATGGCGCCACACGACTGGGCGCTGCGCCTCGCGATCGAGCCGGGCAATGCCCGCTGCTTCGTGGTCGAGGATCGGGCCGGACGGCTGATCGCCGTCGGGTCCGGCGTGGCGTACACGCCGCTCGGATTCGTCGGAAACATGATGGTCGCCGAGGATCGGCGGCGGGAGGGCATCGGGAGCGCGGTGCTCGAGGCCGTCGTCGGCTTCCTCCGCGGGCAGCGCTGCACGCGCCTCGAGCTCTTCGCGACGGCGCAAGGCCGGCCGCTCTACGCGCGCCACGGCTTCACGCCGATCGAGCCCGGCTCTCGCGCACGGCTCCCCCAGGACCTGCCGCTGGCTCCCGGAGGTGACATCGAGGTGACCCGCGGCGGCCACGGCGAGCTCGACCCACTCGTCGACTTCGACACGCCCCGGTTCGGCGGCGATCGCACTCCTCTCCTGGCGACGATGCTCCCGGATCCAGAGCGGCCGACGCTGGTCGCCCGGCGCGGGGAGGCCATCGTCGGCTATGGATGGCTGCGGGTGGACGAGGACCGCATCGGCCCATGGGTCGCCGACGGCCCGGCGGAGGCGGCCGCCATCCTCGCCGAGGCCTTCCGCCGGGTGCCCGACCATCCGGAGCTCACCGCGAACATCCCGATCTCCAACCGGGGGGCGGTCGCGTGGCTGCGCGGGCTGGGCGTCGAGCCGGACCCCTGGGACGGCCGAATGGCGCTTGGCTCGCCGATCCAGCGGCGCGAGGAGACGATCTTCGGCAGCACGGCGGGAGCGCTCGGGTGAGCGTCACCGAGGGCCTCGTGCTGCGCGCGCGATCCGGCTTCTACACCGTCATCACCGACGCGGGCCAGCTGATCGAGGCGCACCTGCGCGGCCGCATGAAGAAGGAGCGACAGGCGTCGGACATTGCGGTGATCGGCGATCGGGTTCGCGTCGAGATCCTGCCCGACGGGACCGGCGCCATCGAGGCCGTCGAGCCACGCGAGCGCCGATTCAGCCGCCGCCAGCCCGGTCCCCGCGGCTCGTGGCGCGAGGACGTGATGGTCGCCAACGCCGACCTCGTGGTCGCGGTCTTCGCGTGCGACCATCCCCCGCCCAACCCCCGGCTCATCGACCGCTTCCTGGTCGTCGCCGACTACAACGAGGTCCCGGCGCTGCTGGTCGCCAACAAGGTCGACCTCGTCTCAGCAGATGCGGCACGGACGCTCTTCCAGCCCTACGAGCGCATCGGCTACGACGTCCTCCACACGAGCGCCAGGACGGGGGTTGGAATAGAGGGTCTCCGCGGCCGTCTTGCCGGGCGAATCTCGATCGTCACGGGTCCGTCCGGCGTGGGGAAGTCGACACTGCTCAACACGCTCCAGCCGGGCCTGCAGCTGGCGATCGGCGAGGTCTCGGACGCCCTGCACAAGGGGCGTCACACGACCAGGGTCGCGGAGCTGCTCCCGCTCGAGGGGCCTGAGCGCGGCTACGTCGCCGACACGCCGGGGATCCGTGAGCTCGGCCTGTGGCAGATCCCGCCGACAGAGCTAGCCGGCGCCTTCCCGGAGTTCCGGCCGTTCATCGGGGCGTGCGCATTCAACGACTGCACCCACCTCCACGAGCCACGCTGCGGGCTGCGCGCGGCGGTCGAGTCCGGCGCCGTGTCGGAGGAGCGGTATGACTCCTATCGGCGGATGATGACGGGCGAGGAATGACCCCGCCACCGGGTCATCCGGCAGCGTGGAAGGCCGGGCCGGGCGGATGTATCATCGGCGGCCCCGGGGACTCGGGCGGGAGTAGCTCAGTTGGTAGAGCGTCACCTTCCCAAGGTGAATGTCGCGAGTTCGAGCCTCGTCTCCCGCTCCAAGTACCACCCGCGGACCGCGGCTGTGCTTGACCTCTCGGTAACCCACCGGTTACGGTAAACCTACGCTTACCGATGGGAGACCCATGCGCAGTCGGACCGGCCACGCCCCCGCGGGCGATCCATTCGAGGCGCTCAGCGACCCGCATCGGCGCCAGATCCTGGCACTGCTGGGAAGGGGCCCCCAATCT
>JBDTWT010000155.1:0-4076 GCA_040006555.1 Chloroflexota bacterium | reverse complement strand
GACGTCGCGGATCTTGTCGACCGGGATCTTCAGCGTCGTGATGCGCGGCGCGTACGGGCTCAGCTCCTCGCGGCTGGCGCCGATGACCTCGGTCATCTTGCCCAGGATGAAGAGCCGCGCGGTGCGTGCCTGCTCGAGCGCGTCTCGCATGATCTCGGTCGTGATGCCGGCGACCTTGATGTCCATCTGGAGTGCCGTCACGCCCTCGGCGGTGCCGGTCACCTTGAAGTCCATGTCGCCGAACGCGTCCTCCTTGCCGGTGATGTCGGTGAGGACCGCGTAGCGCCCGGTGCCCTTCTCAGTGATGAGGCCCATCGCGGCGCCGGCGACCGGTGCCTTGATCGGCACACCGGCATCCATGAGCGCCAGCGTCGAGCCGCAGGTCGATGCCATGGACGTCGAGCCGTTGGAGCTCACGACCTCGCTCACGACCCGGATCACGTACGGGAACTCCGCCTCGGTCGGTAGGACCGGCAGCAGGGCGCGCTCGGCGAGCGCTCCGTGACCGATCTCACGCCGGCCTGGGCCGCGCATGAACTTCGCCTCGCCGACCGAGTAGGGTGGCATGTTGTAGTGGTGCATGTAGCGCTTCTCGGTCTTGGGGCTGATCGTGTCCATGCGCTGCACGTCGCTCGACGGGCCGAGCGTCGCGATGCTCAGCGCCTGGGTCTGGCCACGCGTGAAGATCGCCGATCCGTGGGTGCGCGGCAGGACGCCGACCTCCACGCTGATCGGGCGGATGGTGATCGCGTCCCGCCCGTCGATGCGGATGTCCTCGGAGAGCACGAGCTCGCGGACCGTCTGCTTGGTCAGGACGTCCATGAGCGGTGAGCCGATGCCGTGGCGCCGACGGATGTCCTCTAGGCGCTCCCCCTGCTCGGCGCGGTTGTAGCGCTCTCGTGCGCTGCGCACCTCGCCGGCGATGTCCTGGCGAATGGCGTCGATGCGCTCCGACAGGCCGCTCGTGAAGTTCAGGAACAGCTCTGCGGTCGCCTCGGCATCCGGCATCGCGCGATGCGCCACCGCGTGCTCGCGGCCGAAGACGAATCGCACGAGGTCGGCGAGCTTCCACGCGCCCGCATCGGGGTAGAGCTGGTAGCCGAGCTCGAGGGTGTCATACAGCGCAGACGGCTCCCACCGCGTCTCGCTCGGCAGGTGCCGGAGCACGAACGGAAGGTCGAATGCCACGTTGTGCGCGACGAGCGGCGTGTCGCCCACCCAGTCGACGAATCGGGTGAGGACCTCGGCGGCGGTCGGCGCCTGCGCGACGTCATCGGTCCTGATGCCGTGGATCTGGTGCCCGATGATCGGACGCCCCGGGTTCACGAGCGACTCGAAGCGGTCGACGATCTGGCCGTCCCGCAGCCGCAGCGCGGCGACGTCGACGATGTAGCCGGTCGCTGGCTTCATGGCGGTCGTCTCGAGGTCGAAGATGACGAACTCGTTGCGGCCCTCGGCGAGCTGCGTCGCGAGCTTCACGATCGAATCGGCCTTCGGGCCCACGAACGGCATCTTCTTCGGCGTGCCGGCGCTGGCGACGAGCTTCTCCTGGAGGTCGATCGACAGCTGGAGCTCGCGATGGCCGTAGGCGATCGCATCGGCCATGACCGACTCGGGAAGGATCTTCGCTCCGGCCTCGACCATCATCACCGCCTCGCGCGTCCCGCCGACCACGAGGTCGAGGTCGCTCTCGGCGAGCTGGCTGGTGGTCGGGTTCGTGACGAACTCGCCGTTGATGCGGCCGACACGCACGCCACCCACCGGTCCCTGGAACGGGATCTGGCTGATGCTGAGCGCCGCGGACGCGCCGTTGAGCGCCAGGATGTCCGGGTCGTTCTCCTGGTCGGTGGAGAGCACCGTGAGCACGACCTGGACGTCGTTGTGATAGCCCTTCGGGAAAAGAGGGCGCATGGTGCGGTCGGTGAGGCGCATCGCCAGGATGGCGGCCTCAGACGGGCGCGACTCGCGCTTGATGAATCCGCCGGGGATCTTGCCCGCGGCGTACATGCGCTCCTCGTAGTCCACGGTGAGCGGGAAGAAGTCGACGCCTTCGCGTGGCTCCGGTGCGGCGACCGCGGTCGCGAGGACCACGGTGTCGCCGTAGCGCACGATCACGGCGCCGTCGGCCTGCTCGGCGAGCTTGCCGGCCTCCATGCTGAAGGTCCGACCGCCGATCTCGGCCTCATGAGTAATTGCCACTGATTCCTCCAATTGGTTGGGTTGGCACCCTGCGCTCGGCTACTGGGCGCTCGATCGGTGATCGGCGGCCGCAGTCAGGGGCGGGTGCCCGGATGGTTGGTGTGTGCAGATGTGCGAGACCCGGGGCCGATGCGGCTCCCGGGTCGATCGCGTACGGATGGCTAGCGGCGCAGCCCCAGGCTGCCGATGACGGTGCGGTACCGGTCGACGTCGTGTCGGACGAGGTACGCGAGCAACCGTCGACGCTGCCCAACGAGCTTCAGCAGCCCGCGGCGCGAGTGGTTGTCCTTCGGAAAGCTTCGCAGGTGATCCGTCAGCGACTTGATCCGCTCGGTGAGAAGCGCAATCTGCACCTCGGGCGACCCGGTGTCTCCCTCGTGCGTGGCGTATTCGTCGACGATTGCGCTTTTCGCGTCCTTGGCGAGCGGCACGTATTCCTCCACTTTCATTTCCGTAACGCTCGAAGTTTAGCAGAGGGGCCCTCCGATCGCACTCTGCAGACCATGGAGCGATCCCGGGCGAGGCCCCGATCAATCGCCCGCCGGATGGGCCAGCAGCCGGCGCGCCTCTCGCTCGTCGGCCCGCATCTGCGTTACGAGCGAGTCCACATCGTCGAAGCGCCGCTCTTCGCGGAGGCGCCCGACGAGCTCGAGATCGAGCGTGGCGTCGTACAGGTCGCCGTCCCAGTCGAGCAGATACACCTCCACCAGCACGCGCCCGTCATCGTGAAACGTGGGGCGCACCCCGACGCTCACCAGTGCGGGATGCTCGGGGCCGACGCCGCGTTCGGGGACGTTGATGCGGCCGAGGTAGATCCCCAGCGACGGAAGCGTCGCGGCGTAGTCGAATGCGAGGTTGGCGGTCGGGAAGCCGAGCTGCCGGCCACGCTCGTCGCCGTGCACCACGGTCCCGCGCAGAAACGGAGCGGAGCCGATGAGGGCGGCAGCCTCCTCGATCCGCCCGTCGGCGAGGGCTTGCCGGATGCGCGAGGAGGAGACGATCTCGTCGTCGACCATCAGCGGCTCGACCGAGATGCAGTCCCACCCGTTCTCGGCGCCGATCTCGGCGACGCGTTCCAGCGTGCCGGCGCGGGCTCGGCCGAAGGCGCTGTCGGGGGTCATCGTGATGCCCCGCAGCTCCATTGCCGGCGCGAGCGCGGCGAGGAACTCCTCCGGCTCGAGGTTGCGCACCGCGTCGTCGAACTGGATCTCGAAGGCATGGTCGATGGCGGTTCCCACCAGCCGCTCGAGCGTCACCTCCGGCGGCAGCAGGCGCTCGACCGCGCCGGGCCGGATCACCTCGTCCGGATGTGGGCTGAAGACCAGCGCCACGCTGGCCGCGTCGCGTTCCCGGGCGGCCAGCACGGTGGCGTCCAGCACGTGCCGGTGGCCGAGGTGCACGCCGTCGAACACCCCCAGCGTCACGACGGTCGGGCCGATGGGCGGCAGGTCATCGAGGCCGCGCGCCGTCACCCGACGGCCTCGCGCGGCAGCACCTTCTCCGGCTGGAGCAGGTTCGACGTCACCGATCCGATCCCGATCAGCTCGCCCCCCTCGAACACCGCCGCGCGCCCGTCGGCAGCCGGCCGGTCCCCGAGCGAACGCGCCGATCCGTTTCGGAAGGCGTGCGCCGCATCGCCATCGAGGATGACGTGCGGCAGCAGCAGCAGGTCGCCGACCGGCAGGATCGCCTCGCCGAGCCTGCCGTCGGCCGCCAGGGCCTCGAGCCGCTGGGGCGTGATCGCGTCATCCACGCTCAGGCCGGCCGCCTCCGTGCGCCGCAGCGCCCGCAGGTATCCGCCACAGCCGAGACGCTCACCAAGGTCACGGGCGAGCGAGCGTACGTAGGTGCCGGCGCCGCAGCGCAGATCGACGCGG
>JBDTWT010000154.1:0-4102 GCA_040006555.1 Chloroflexota bacterium | reverse complement strand
ACGTCGTCTTCCTGCTCGGCATCGCGTTCTCGAACGACTTCCTGGCGCTGGTGGCGTTCTACTTCCTCCTCCAGGTGAGCTCGAACTTCGCCCAGGGACCGTTCCAGGGCTACGTCCCGGACCTTGTACCGGCGAAGCAGGTCGGCACGGCGAGCGGCCTCATGGGCCTGATGCTGACCCTTGGGACGATCGCGGGTGTCGGAGTCGCGACGTTCGGTGGGCTCATCGACAACATGCCCCTCGCCATCCTGATCCTCGGGGTGATCGAGGTCGCGACGATGGTGGTCCTGGTCGCCACGGTGGACGAAGGGAGGGCCGCGCCACCGCGCACCCGGAGCTGGACACAGATCGCACTGTCGGCCTGGGGTCGGGACATCCTCAGGCAGCGCGACGTCCTGTGGCTTCTCCTCGTGCGGCTGCTGTTTCTGGGCGCCTACAACGCAACGGTCGTCGCCGTCGGGTACTTCAGGCGCTCCCACGGCCTCTCGGATGACGACGCCGCCACGACCGTGCTCGTCGCCACGGCCATCGTGGGGGTCTCGACCGCGCTGGCGGCCATACCGGGAGGCCGGCTGTCAGACCGATTCGGGCGCCGCCCGGTGATCTGGTCGGCGGCGGCCATCGCCGGCCTCGCCCTGGTCGGCGTCGCCGTGGCGCCCACCCCCGAGTTGGCGGTCGCTGCGTGGGTCCCCTTCGGCATCGGGATGGGCATTTTCCTGTCCGCGGACTGGGCACTGATGTCCGACGTCATCCCGAAGCACACGGCCGGGCGGTACATGGGCATCCTCAACGCCGGCACGGCGATGGCATGCCCGGCCTTCATCGTCGTCGCGGGGCCGATCCAGGACCTCGTGGCGAACGCCGTGTCGGACCCGGTGGGACCGCGCGCGGCCATGGCGGTCGCTGCCGTCTTCGTCGGCCTCGCGGCGCTGGCGCTCACGCGGGTCGACCCGACGCGCCGAGAGGATGAGGAATCGCTCGGCGCTGCCGACGCGGTCCCCGCGGCATGACGACGGCGGACGTGGCACGGCGAACGGGGCCGCGCGAGCTCAGCGTCAAGGTGACGGCCCGTTATCGGGCCCTGTGGGCGCTGAATCGCACGGTGATGCGCCTGCTCTTCAACATCCGGGTCAGCGGTCGCGAACATTGGCCACAGCCCCCGTTTCAGCTGGTGATCAACCACCACAACGGGTTCGACCCCATGCTGGTAATGGCGTCCACCCCGCGGGAGCCGCGCATCACCTGGTTCGGCCCGCGCGAGGCCGACTTCAGCCGCGGCTTCAAGAACCGCGTGATGGCGTTCTTCGGCGGGATGATCCCCTATCACCCGGAGCACACCACCCTCACGAGTGCCGTGCGCGCGGTGCGCCGTGTCTTCGCGGCGAACGGCGTGCTCGGGATCTTCGCGGAGGGCCGCATCGGCTTCCGCGAGAGCGAGCTCCTGCCCTTCGAGGAAGGAGCCGCCGGCTTCGCGGCCGCCTCCGGCGTACCGGTCGTCCCCGCCGCCATCGTCGGGTCGACGGACCTGTGGTTCCGGCGCCGGGTCGAGGTTCGCTTCGGTCCACCGATCCCGACCGGCGACGTCCGGGGCCGTGAGGCCCGCGAGGAGCTGGAAGGCCGCATCCGGGCCGGCGTGCGGGCGCTGCTGCCCGCCGTGGAGCCGCGCCTTGCGCGCCGGCGGCCACTCTCGTTCCTGACCGACCTCCTCAACGGGGCCGATGACATCGCCCGTCGCAGGACGGAGCGCTAGCATCGGCGACCGATGCTGCCCTTCCTGTGGACCCTCTTCGCCGTCCTCGCCGTTGGCGGGTTCGTGATGATCGCCGCCTACTGGCTCGACGTGCAGGACCGACCGGACCTGAGCGCGCGACGGCGAATCGGCTGGTCGGCTGCCGTGCTTCTCTTTCCCCTGTCGATCCCCGCCTATGCGTTCGCCGGAGGACCCGGGTGGCCGGGCGTCATGCGCGCCGCGAGCCTCGTGCCTGCCGTCGCCCTCGCGCTGTTCCTCGGCTTCGTCCTGGGCGCCTTCAGCTAGGGCGCTCGGCCCTCCAGAAGAGGAACGCCGACACGCCGGCCAGGGCGACGACGGCCGCCATCGGCAGGAGGACGCCGACCGGGACGCCGGGGACGGGCCCCTCTGAGCCGGTTGCCGTCGGCGCGGTCACGGCAAGCGGTGGGTCTTCGCCGGGCCTGAGCGCAAGGTTGCCGGCGCACAGGTGCGTGGTGAGCATGCCGGCCTCGGCGGTCGCGAAGATCAGCCAGCGCTCGTTCAGTGCGAAGGTCATCCCGCAGGCTCCCTGGTCTCCCCCGGCCAGGACCTGCGCCTCCGCGCCCACGTTCCCCTTGGCGACGCCATCAACCGCGAAGGTGTAGAGCACCTGGCCGCCCATCGGAAACGCACCCTCACGGAGCGCAGGCGCCGGCCCAGGCGCTTCGGCGATCGCCGCGCCGGTGAAGACCGCATCGGCAAACGTCGCGGACTCGTCGGGACCCATCGCCATGCAGTCGCAGGCCGCGACCCGGGCGACCGGCACGGCCGAGACGCCCACCACGAGGGCGAACGCGCCGAGCAGCCGGCAGGCGGATTTCATCTTCGTGTGCATTAGATCCCCCGGACGCCATGAGCCCTCGGTAGGTTGCGTGGCCGCATCGGCCTATCATCCGCCGATGACCTCCACGACCGACACCGCCTCCGCGGCCAGGGCCGCCGTCGCCTACCTCCAGGAGCACGACGCCGAGCATCTCGGCCAGCTCGACGAGTTCCTCCGAATCGAGAGTGTCAGCGCCGATCCGGCGCGAGCGGGCGAGGTTCGCCGCGCCGCAGAGTGGATCGTCGCCGAGCTCACGCGGCTCGGTGTCGAGCGGGCCACCGTGCACAACACGTTGCATCACCCGATCGTGACCGGCGAGTGGACCGGCGCCGGCGCCGACGCACCGACCGTGCTCGTGTACTGCCATTACGACGTGCAGCCGACCGATCCGCTCGACGAGTGGGTCCGGCCGCCGTTCGAGCCTCGTCACGAGGACGAGCGCGTCTACGCTCGCGGCGCCGGCGACGACAAGGGGCAGCTGTTCATGCACCTGAAGGCCGTCGAGGCCTGGATGAAGACCGCCGGCCGCCTGCCCGTCAACCTCCGGTTCTTCTTCGAGGGCGACGAGGAGGTGGGCTCGGAGCCGGTGGAGCAGTTCATCGCCGACCACGCCGACCTGCTGCGGGCGGAGGTCTGCGTGGTGAGCGACGGCGACACGTTCGACGACGAAGGCACTCCCGCCATCGGTTACGGGCTGCGGGGCATCGCCTACTGGGAGATCCGCGTCCAGGGGCCACGCCAGGACGTGCACTCGGGCCAGTACGGCGGCGGCGTCGACAACCCGGCGAACGTGCTCGTGCGCCTGCTCGCCTCGCTGACCGATGCGGATTCGCGCCTCACCGTTCCCGGCTTCTACGACGGGGTCCGCGACCTCACTGACGAGGAGCACTCCGCCTACGCCGCGCTGCCCTTCGACGAGGCAGCGTGGCGCGATGAGACCGGGGTTCCCGCCTCGATGGGCGGGGAGAGCGACTACTCGCTGCTCGAGCGCCTGTCCGCGCGGCCGACGTTCGACATCAACGGCATCTGGGGCGGCTACGCCGGTGAGGGTGCCAAGACGATCATCCCCGCGTGGGCTGCAGCCAAGTTCAGCACCCGGTTGGTGCCGGACCAGGACTACCGTGAGATCGAGCGCTCGATGAAAGCGCACCTGGAGTCCATCGCGCCGCCGACCGTGCAGGTGAGCGTGAGCATCATCCACGGGGGCGCGCCGGTGATCACGCCGCTTGACCACCCCGGGGTCGGCCCTGCCTCGCGCGCGCTCGAGGCAGGATTCGGCAGAGCGCCGCTGTTCCAGCGCTCGGGCGGGTCGGTCCCGGTCGTCGCCGCGCTCGACGCGCACCTGGGCCTCAAGACGCTGATGGTCGGGTTCGCCAACCCCACCGGCAACTTCCACGCGCCGAACGAGTGGATGAGCCTGCTGAACATCCGCAACGGGACGAAGTCGCTGGTCCACCTCTGGGCGGAGTTCGGCGCCATGCGGGCGAGCGACCTCCAGGCCTAGCCGATGC
>JBDTWT010000153.1:0-4102 GCA_040006555.1 Chloroflexota bacterium | reverse complement strand
CCACCAGGTCGGCGATCCGCCCCGGGATCAGGTCGAGCGACACGCGCTCCTGCGTCATCAGGTCGCGGTCCCGGATGGTGGCGGCTCCGTCGTCGAGGGATTCGGGGTCGAGGGTGATGCAGTACGGGGTCCCGATCTCGTCCTGACGACGGTAGAGCTTGCCGATGGACGCCGTGTCGTCGTACGTGGCCGTCATGAGCTTCTTCAGGTCGGTGGTGAGCCGTCGTGCGCGCTCCACGAGCTCGGGGCGGTTTCGCAGCAGCGGCAGGACGGCCGCCTTCACCGGGGCCAGCATCGGCGCGATCCGGAGCACGACACGCGACTCCTTCGCCAGCTTCTCCTCCTCGTAGCCGTCGACGAGCACGGTCAGGACGGCACGATCGACGCCCATGGCGGGCTCGATGACGTACGGGACGATGTGGTCGCCGGTCTCCTCATCGAAGATCGCGAGCCGCTTGCCGCTCGCGGCGGCGTGGGCCCTGAGGTCGAAATCGGTCCGGTCGGCCACGCCCTCGAGCTCAGACCACCCCATGGGGAAGTCGTATTCGATGTCCGTGGTCTGCTTCGAGTAGTGGCTGAGCTCATCGGCCTCGTGCGGGCGCAGGCGAAGCCGATCCGGCGCGATGCCGAGGACATCGGTCCACCAGCGGTGGCGGGCGGCGACCCAATGGGCGAACCACTCGTCCTCGTCACGGGGGTGGACGAAGAACTCCATCTCCATCTGCTCGAACTCGCGCAGGCGGAAGATGAAGTTCCCCGGCGTGATCTCGTTGCGGAAGGAGCGGCCCATCTGGGCGATGCCGAACGGCAGCTTCCGACGCGTCGTGGTGGCGACATTGTCGAACTGGACGAACATCGCCTGGGCCGTCTCCGGCCGCAGGTAGGCGACCGATGCGGAGTCCGCGACCGGTCCGACATGCGTGGCGAACATCAGGTTGAAGTGGCGGGCCTCGGTGAGCGTCCCCCGCTGGCCGCAGTTGGGGCAGGCGATCTCCGACGGAGGCCCCTTGAGGTCGTCCTCGCGGAAGCGGAGCTTGCAGTTCCGGCAGTCGACCATCGGGTCGCTGAAGCCCGCGACGTGGCCGGAGGCCTCCCACACCCGGGGGTTCATGATGATCGCCGCGTCGATGCCGACGACGTCGTCCCTGAGCTGGACCATGTGGCGCCACCAGGCGGCCTTCACGTTGTTCTTGAGCTCGACGCCGAAAGGTCCGTAGTCCCAGAAGCCAGCCATGCCGCCGTAGATCTCGCTCGACGGAAAGACGAAGCCACGGCGTTTGGCGAGGCTGGCGACGACCTCGAAGTTCGGGGCTGGCACGAAGGCGGACGGCTCCTGCTGCGCTTGGGGCGACGATGCGCGTCCGCCGAGTCTAGTCGAGCCGCGCGCGAGCCTCCGCGCAGCGACGGGCTAGCTCACCGCCGCGCTGGCCACTCCGCGTGCCGCGATCTCGTGGAGGAAGTCGCGCGAGCGCAGCTCACGCTCGAGAACGGCGAGGACCGTGTCGTGCAGCAGACGCTCGACCTCGCGGTGGAGCGGAGCCGACAGGCGCAGGGAGAGCACCTCGACGAGGGTCGACCGCTGGAGGTGGCGCAGGATCTTCAGGGCATCGGGCCCGACGGTCCGCGCCCCCAGCGCCGCGTGCCGGCACTGTGGGCAGACGATGCCGCCGGCCGCGGGCGAGTACGAGTTCCCCTCGGGCTCGATCTGCGAGCCGCACTCGAGGCAGCGCGCGAGCTCCGGCCGGAAGCCCATCGCGTCGAGGAGATGGAGCTCGAACCAGCGGGCCACCACCTCGCGCGTCACCTCGGACGCCGGGGCGTCGAGCCCGGCGAGCGCCTGGGCGAGCAGCTCGAACGCCAGGCGTGAGTCCGCCGCACCCTCGCAGAAGCGATCGGCGAGCTCGACCACGTACCAGGCGGCGGCCATCGAATGGAGGTCGTTGCGGAGGCCGAGGTGCGGATCCTCGAGCGAGGCGGTGGTGACCACGTCCCACGTTCGGCCCACCGCGAGGACGAGCTGCACGTCGCTGAATGGCTGGAGCCCCCCGCCGATGCGGGACTTCGGCCTACGCACGCCCTTTGCGATCACCCGGAGCTTGCCCAGCCGCGGCGTGAGGACGGTGAGTACCCGATCGGCCTCTCCGAGATCCATGCTGCGCAGGACGATGGCCTCGGTCTTGTAGAGACGGGCGCGGGGGCTCACGGGTCGTGCTCGATCGAGGTCGGGTACGCTTCGGACGTGGACATCAGGACCGAGTTTACGCGGCTGCTCACCGACATCGAGGCGCAGATGTCCGAGGTCCTCGAGCAGGGCGACGCGCAGGCCAAGCCGCTCTACGAGATGCTCGCCTATCACCTCGGCCTGGACTCGCCGACGAGCCCGCGCGGGAAGCGGATGCGGCCACTGCTCGGCCTCCTCGCCTACCAGTCGCTCACCGGCGATTACCGGCCCGCGCTGCCCGGTGCCGCGGCCGCCGAGCTCGGGCACAACTTCAGCCTCGTCCACGACGACATCGAGGACGCCGACGTCGAGCGCAGGCACCGGCCCACGCTGTGGGCGATCTGGGGGGTGCCGCTCGCGATCAACGCCGGCGACGCGCTCATCGCGCTCAGCCGCCTCGCCATGTATCCATTGCTCGACACGTTTCCGGACCGCCGCGTCCTCACCCTCATGCGCGTCTACGACGAGGTCTGCCTGGACCTCTGCGAGGGCCAGTTCCTGGACATCAGCTTCGAGCGCCGTCCCGACGTCACCGTCGAGGCATACATGGAGATGATCGGCAAGAAGACTGCGGCCCTCATCGGTGCCGGCGTTCAGGCGGGGGCGATCCTCGCGACGGACGACCCGGCGGTCGTCGAGGCCTACCGGCGGTTCGGCTACGACCTCGGCATGGCCTTCCAGATGGCCGATGACGTGAAGGGCAGCTTCTGGACGAGCGGCGAGCTCGGCAAGGCCGAGGCCGGGGACATCCGACGGCGCAAGAAGACGCTGCCGATCGTCTGGGCGCTCCAGCACGCGACGGACGAGGACCGGCTGCGCCTGCAGGAGATCTACGGCAAAGGCATCAGGGCGACCGATGGTCGAGGCCCCTCGCCCGTGGCGGACGAGCCGATGAGCGACCCCGACGTCGCCGAGGTGCTGGCGATCCTCGAGCGCAGCGGCGCGCGCGAGCACACGCTCTCGGAGGCGAGGCGCTACCGTGACCTCGCGCTCGGGCACCTCGAGCGCCTTCCATGCCGGCGCGAGGGCAAGCGCGAGCTCGAGGGGCTCGTTCGGGCGGTGATCGCCGCCTAGCGTCCGGGCGCCGTCAGAGCGCCTCGGCCGGCTCCGCCTGCTCGCTCCCCTCCTCCACGGCGCGCCGTGGGCGTGCGGCGATGACCTTCGCGACGCGCCGTGGCTCGGCCGCCTCGACACGCAGAACTATGTCGTCGCGGAACGGGATCTCGGCGCCGGGAAGCGGGATGCGACCGACGCGGTGGACGACGAAGCCGCCGACCGTGTCGTACGCGTCCTCATCGGGCTCCTCGTCGTCGGACAGGTCGAACAGGTCGCGCAGGTCGTCCATGCTCACGGTGCCGTCCAGCCGGAACGCGACCTCCTCCTCGGACTCGATCGGCTCGACGAGGCTCTCCTCGCTGTCGTACTCGTCCTGGATCTCGCCGACGATCTCCTCGACCACGTCCTCCATGGTGATGAGGCCCGCGGTGCCGCCGTACTCGTCGACCACGATCGCGATGTGGCGCTTGCCGACCTGCATCTCCTGGAGGAGCTCGTCCACCGCCTTGGACTCGGGCACGTAGACGGGAGGCCTCACCAGCGAGCGGATGTCGATCTTGCCGTTGCCGCGCGTGCCGCCCTTCAGGTACGGCAGCAGGTCCTTGGCGTAGAGGATGCCGATGATGTTGTCGAGGTTCTCCTCGTACACCGGCAGTCGCGAGTGGCCGGCGAGGACGAGCGTGTCGAGGATGTCGTCCATCGGGTCGTCGACGTTCACGGCGCGGATGCCGATGCGCGGGACCATCACCTCGTGGACACGCTTCTCGCCGAGCTCGATGACCCCGTGGATCATCTCCTTCTCGTCCTCCTCGATGCCGCCCTGCT
>JBDTWT010000152.1:0-4116 GCA_040006555.1 Chloroflexota bacterium | reverse complement strand
TGGGGCGATCTGATCCCCACGCGCTGGCAGATCCCGGTGCGCTGGACGAGCGCCTACGACGACTACCCGGTGGAGGCGATCGAGGTGCGCAACCGCCTCGTGCGCCAGGCGGCCGCAGAGGGCTGGTGGTGCTACTTCACCCACGACCCCGGCGACCTGCCGATCAGGATCGAGGCGACCGACAGGGGCGGCTTCCGCGCGGCCGAGTAGCGGGCCTCAGCCCGCGAGCAGCTCGTCGACGATCGCCACCATCTGCGCCGGGTTCAGCGGGCCGATGACCTCGCGCAGGACCGTCCCGTCCGCGCCGATGAAGTAGTGCCGAGGCAGCCCGTCGGTCGAGGCCCAGCGGTAGTAGTTCTCGAGCGTCGGGTCGAGCAGGATCGGATAAGTCACGCCGTAGCGGTCCACGAAGTCCTCCACCGCGTCGCGGCCCTCGCCCCAGTCGACCCCCAGCACGAGGAGCTCCCCTTCGTGCGCGTCAGCCAGGCGCTGCATGGCGGGCATCTCGGTCCGGCACGGCTCGCAGCTCGTCGCCCAGAAGTTCACCCAGGTGACCGGGGCATCGGCGGTCGCGAGAGACCAGGCCCGGCCGTCGAGGTCCACCGCCTCGAGCCGCGGGGCGGCCCGCCCGACCAGCGTGCCCGTCCGGCCATCGTTCGGTGACCGCAGCAGCGGGACGGCCGCCAGCGCGGCAAGCGCCACGGCGAGCGCGACGATGAGCAGCAGCCAGGCGAGGCTGCCTCTTCGGCGGCCGAGAGCGCTGAGCGTCATCGGCCCAGCACCGCCTCGAGGTCCGGGCGCGTGATGATCAGCTCCAGCCGGTCCTCGCCGTCGATGGCGAGCACGGGGATTCGGTGGGCGTAGCGCACGAGGACGTCGTCGTCGGCCTCGATGTCGACCGCGTCCCAGGCATCGGTTCCGAGCATGTCGTCGAGCAGGACGCCCGCTTCCTCGCAGAGGTGGCATCCACGTCGGACGTAGAGCACCGGCCGAAGCATGCGCCGGATGATACGGTAGGATCGATCGGCGCCCGCCCCCGTAGCTCAGAGGATAGAGCGCCGCCGTCCTAAGGCGGGCGTCGGGGGTTCGAATCCCTCCGGGGGCGCCATACCGCAGGAGAGTGATGCGCATGCCCCGGCTCACACCGGTCCTGACCGCCGAGGCCCTCGGCACCTTCCTGTTCCTCTTCGTCGGCATGGGGGCCGTGGTCCTTAACAGTGGCGCAGGCGCGGCCGACGGAGGCCTCCTCGGCGTGGCCCTCGCGCACGGGCTCGCCCTCGCGGTGCTCGTGTCGGCCCTCGGCGCCGTGTCAGGCGCGCATTTCAACCCCGCCGTCACCGTGGCGGTCTTCGTGAGCGGCCGGATCACGGCCCAGCACGCTGCGATGTACATCGCCGTCCAGCTCGCCGCGGGCGTCGCCGCGGCGCTCGCTCTGCGGGCCGTCTTTCCGGAGGCCGCCTGGGGCCCCGTGGCCCTCGGCACGCCGGCCGTCCACGCTGCCATCACCGTCCCCAGCGCGATCGCCATCGAGGCGGTGCTGACGGTCCTTCTGGTCATCGCGGTCTTCGGGACCGCCATCGATCGACGCGCTCCGAAGCTCGGCGGGCTCGCCATCGGCCTTGCGGTGGCGGCCGATATCCTAATGGCCGGGCCGCTCACGGGCGCCGCGATGAACCCGGCACGCTGGTTCGGGCCTGCGGTCGTCTCGGGCACCTTCGACAACTGGTACGTGTGGTGGGTCGGTCCCTTCATCGGTGCGGCGGTGGCCGCCTTCATCTACCGCTTTGCCCTCGCGGAGACCGCGTACGCCGAGGTGACGCCGGCAACGCCCCGAGGGAGTTGACGCGGATCCCTCCCTACAGAACGAAGGTGAACCAACCTGAGAGCGTGGCGAAGGCGTTCAGGTAGATGAGCACGCCGATTCCGATGATCAAGGCGCCGCTGAGGACCTGCACGGCTCGGTGGTGGCGTCTGAGAGCCTCGAGCAGCGGTCGGAGCCGTGGGAGCGCCACTGCGGCCGCCAGGAACGGGATGGCGAGCCCCGCGGAGTAGGCCACAAGGAGCAGCGCGGCGATCGGCGCCGATCCGGTCGACGCGCCCATCGTGAGGATCGCGCCGAGGACGGGGCCGATGCACGGGGTCCAGCCCACCGCCACGAGCGCGCCCAGCGCGAGCGCGCGTGCTGATCGAGCGGTCGGCAGCAGCGACGGGTCGAGACCGATGCGCACGCGGTCGAGCACCGGTCCGAAGATTCCCGTCGTCAGCACGCCGAGCGCGATCACGATCAATCCGGACGCCTGGCGGACCTCCTGCACGCGGAACAGGGCACTGCCCAGCAGTCCCACCGACGTGCCGAGGAGGACGAACACCGCCGTGAAGCCCGCCACGAACAGGAGGGCCTGCGGCAGCACGCTGGTTCGCACGGCCGTCGCTCCCTGGCCGGGGCCGCTCACGGCGGCCGCGTCGCCGATGAAGGCGAGGTACACCGGCAGGAGGGCGAGCACGCAGGGCGTCACGAACGAGAGGACCCCCGCGGCGAAGGCGAGCGCGATGCTGACGTCCATCAGGCTCGGAGCCTATCCCACGCCCCGCACCGGGTCAGGCGGCCTCGCGCTCGACGACCGCCTCCGGGGGCGCGGCTCCGCCGGGGTCGACGACGATCGGCTGCGCGATGATCCACAGGCTGAGCACGGTGTAGCACACCATCAGCAGCACCATCGGCAGGCCGACCGCGAGGGCATTCCGACCGGCTCGGTCCAGCGTGAGCCGATGCGCCAGCGCGACGCCTGCCACGTGCCCGCCAACGATGGCTCCGACGCTCAGGTACCAGACGAGGCCGATGGGTATCCAGTCGACCTGGGGCGCGAGGCTCATGAGCGGGTCCGCGAGCAGGGCGGGCAGCCAGGTCGCCGCCTGGATCACCAGCGTGAAGTAGTGCGCCACCACGTATCCCGCCGCGATCGGGAGAAGCGTGGCGGCGTAGGCGCCCGCCGTGGCAGCCCATTCGGCGTGGCCCCCCCGGAGGCGGAGCGTCGCCGCGACGACGACGGCGAACGCAACGAGGAATGCCGCGTACACCAGCGCGAGGAACGCGGTGTCGACCAGCAGGAAGGTCGCCGCCGTCAGCCCGAACTCGGCGTTGATCGGTGCCAGGATGGCCGTCAGGAGCACGCCGCCGAAGGCGGTCTCGCGCAGCCCGTCGTACGTGATGCCGGCGAGCAGCAGGACGACAAATGCGGCGTCAGACCACCCGACCGCGCCGCGCAGGTCGGCAAGGCCCCTGAACCAGGGGCGAAGCTCCGCGCGTCGCTGCGTGTCGTCCGCACGGGTCGCGCAGCCGGGGCAGTCCACGCACGTCTGGACTTCGCAGGCGTCGGGACAGGCGGCGCAGAGCGCCGGGTCCACCGAGCGTCGCCCGATGGGGCCGATGCGGCCGTACCAGCCCAGCAGCACCTCGAAGATCTCGGCGTTCCGCAGCCACGCGGCAGGGCCGAATGCGAGCATGCCGAGCAGGGTGAGCAGCGTGTAGGTCGCCATGACGGCGGCGACGGTTGCGGCGACCTCGCCGCCGGGGAGGATGAGCTCGGCCCAGATGGCGGCGCCGAGGAGGATGACCGCGGGCCAGCGGGCCAGGCGACGCGGATATCGGAGCCCGAGGTCCTGGGTGACGCCCCCGCGGCCCAAGACCCATCGGAGCGCGCCGAAGGTCGTGCGGAACGGGCTCATCGAGGGCCAGGGGTTCCCGAGGGCTGCGGCCACGATCGGCAACGCGATCCAGACGACCACCCACAGGATCACCGCGGGGAGCGGCGAGATGTCCCCGACGAAGGCCCCCACGGCGATGGCGCCGTACCAGAGCAGCACTCCCGAGATGCGCAGGACCGTCGGCGTCACCGCGGCCAGCCGCGCCGGCACGATGGCGCCCGCCGCCGAACCTGCGCGACGACGGTCAGGCGCCGCGGCGATCACGGCGATCGACGCCGCGACCGCCGCGGCGGCACCGACGAGGTAGAGCCACAGCGGCACCGGCAGCTGGAAGGTGCCGCCGATGGCGTGGGCGGCCGCGGGAGCGGGGGACCACGCCATCGCGAGGAGGGCGGTGGCCGCCGCGGCAGC
>JBDTWT010000151.1:0-4156 GCA_040006555.1 Chloroflexota bacterium | reverse complement strand
CGTCCTCGTACTCGGCGTTCTCGCTGAGGTCGCCGTCGAGCTTCGCCTCGTGGATCCGGGCGGCGACGCGCGGGCGCTGGACGGTGATGAGCTCCTTGAGCTCCGCCTTGAGCTTCTCGAGGCCCTCGGCGGTGAGATAGACGGGCTTGGCGTTCATCGTTGCGCGCCCCCTCGCTGGTGCAGTGCGTGGTCGTCGCCCTTGCGGGCCGTGCGAGCTGCCGGCTTGGGCCTGCCGATAACAAAAAACGCTCCAGGACCGCCTACCTGTGGCGGCTCCTGAAGCTGGCCGTCCCCGCGGCCAGGTCCCGCCCCCGGACGGAGCCGGTGGCGGGCCGCATTGTAGGCTCGACGGGCATCGGGAGTCAAAGGTTCGTGCTCAACGCCCGAGCGCGACGAGCACCACGATGACCGCCGCGAACCCGATGCGGTACGCGCTGAAGATCGTGACGGATCGGCTGCGCAGCCAGGCGAGCAGGAAGCCGATGGCCACCAGCCCCGAGAGCGCGGCGACCACGAAGCCGACGCCGATCGCCAGCCACTCGGTCTGGGTGTGGGCCTCGGTGAGCAGCCGCCGCGACCCGTACAGCCCGGCCCCCAGGGTGATCGGCGTGGCGAGCAGGAAGCTGAAGCGCGCTGCCGACTCGCGGTTGAGCCCCAGCGCGAGCCCGGCGGTGATGGTCGCCCCCGAGCGGCTGATGCCCGGCAGCAGGGCGAGCGCCTGGGAGACGCCGATCGCCAGCGCGCTCGGCGTCGAGAGCTGGTCCACCTCGCGGCGCCCCGTCCCGAACCGATCGGCCAGCCACAGCGCCACCGCGCCCACGACGAGGAAGCCGGCGATCGCCAGGCGCGCGGCGTCGTTGTCGCCGTGGAACGCATCGGCGATGACGTCCTCCAGGAGGAAGCCGATGAGGCCGGCGGGGATCGTGGCGAGCACGAGGAGCCACGCGATGCGGCGGTCGGGATCGGAGCCGATGCGTCGCTCGCGGACGCTCGCGGCGAGCGCGCCCATGTAGCGGATCCAGTCGCGCGCGAAATAGATGAGGAGCGCGACGAGGGTCCCGAGGTGCAGGAAGACGTCGAATGCCAGGCTGCCGATGAGCCCGTCGGACTCCCATCCCGCGATCCACGGGACGAGCTCGAGATGCGCCGACGAGCTGATCGGGATGAACTCCGTGAGCCCCTGGATCAGGCCGACCAGCGCGGCCTGGATGACGACGTCCAGCGCGGCTCCGCCTTACCGGATGAAGAGCGGTGCGAGGACGAGCGTGATCGTGGCGAGCAGCTTCACGAGGACGTGGAGCGACGGACCGGCGGTGTCCTTGAACGGATCGCCGACCGTGTCGCCGACCACCGCCGCGGCGTGGGCGTCCGAGCCCTTGCCGAGCACGTTGCCCTCCGCATCCTTGAGCTGCCCGGACTCGATGTACTTCTTCGCGTTGTCCCACGCGCCGCCACCGTTGTTCAGGGTGGTGGCCAGCAGGACGCCGGCGATCGTGCCGACCATGAGCATGCCGGCGACCGCCTCGTGGCCGAGCAGCACTCCCACGACGATCGGGGTCGCGACCGCGACCACGCCGGGCAGGATCATCTGGCGCAGCGCGGCGCGCGTCGTGATGTCGACCACCCGTGCGTAGTCCGGTCGCTGCGTGTAGTCCATGATCCCCGGCATCTCGCGGAACTGGCGCCGGACCTCGACGATGATCGCCTGCGCCGCGGTCCCCACCGCACGGATGGCGAGGCTCGAGAAGAAGTACACGAGCATGGCGCCGATGAGCGCGGCGATGAAGACGTTGACGTTGGCGAGGTCGACCGACTCGAGGAGCGTGCCCGCCTCGCGGAGGCCGCTGTCGATCTGTCGCTGGAGGATGAGGTTGACCTTGTCGATGTACGCGCTGAACAGGAGGAACGCGGCGAGCGACGCCGATGCGATCGCGTAGCCCTTGGTGAGGGCCTTCGTGGTGTTGCCGACCGCATCGAGGTGGTCGGTGATCTCTCGCGTGCGCGGGTCCGCGTTGCTGAACTGCGCGATGCCGCCTGCGTTGTCGGTGATCGGCCCGAAGGTGTCCATGGCCAGGATGTAGGCCGTGGTCATGAGCATGCCCATGGTGGCGACTGCGGTGCCGAAGATGCCGCCGACGCCGGCCTCGATCCCCTCCACTCCGGCAAGCGCCCGCTCACCGAGGAGGTAGCTGGCGAAGAGCGCGATGCTGATGGTGATGGCGGTGAGGGCCGTCGTCTCGAAGCCGACGGCGGTGCCGCTGATGATGTTCGTGGCCGGGCCCGTCTTGCTGGCCTCCGCGATCTCGCGCACCGGCCGGAACGAGCCGGCCGTGTAGTACTGCGTGATGTAGACGAACGCGACGCTCGTGGCGAGGCCCACGACGCCGGCACCGAAGAACCAGACCCAGGAGGGAATGCCACCCGCGCCCGTTGCCCCGATCGTCTGCATCATCTGCCACGTCACGAAGGCGAGGGCGCCGGCAGACAGGATCGTGGTGGCCCAGTAGCCGCGGTTCAGGATGTTCATCGGGTTCTCGTCCTCGCGCCCTCGCACGAAGAACATGGCCACGATGGTGGCGAGCAGCCCGAAGGCGCGCACGACGAGCGGGAAGAAGATCCACGCCTCGGGGTTCGGCCAGCCGAGCTCGACGGCGATGCGCCACACGGCGACGCCCAGGATCATGGCGCCGATGTTCTCGGCCGCGGTCGACTCGAACAGGTCGGCGCCACGGCCGGCGCAGTCGCCGACGTTGTCGCCCACGAGGTCCGCGACGACGCCCGCGTTGCGCGGGTCGTCCTCGGGGATGCCCGCCTCCACCTTGCCGACGAGGTCCGCACCGACGTCGGCCGCCTTCGTGTAGATCCCGCCGCCGAGCTGTGCGAAGAGCGCGACGAAGCTCGCGCCGAAGCCGAAGCCGACGATGAGGAACGGGGCCTCCTCGGGGTTCGAGAAGCCTCCGAACGCGGCGAAGATGCCGTACACGCCCAGGAGCGACAGGGCGACGACGAGGAACCCGGAAACCGCTCCGCCCCGCATGGCCATCTGCACCGCGCGCACGAGGCTGTGCTGGGCCGCCGCGGCGGTGCGCACGTTCGCCTTCACGCTTATGTACATGCCGATGATCCCCGACGCCATCGAGCACGCGGCGCCGACGAGGAAGGCGAGGCCCGTCCGCCAGCCGAGGTCGAAGCCGAAGATGCTCGTATCGGCGACGTCCGGACCCTCCACGATGCCGATGACGACGCCGATGACGACGGCACCGCCGATGGCGAGCAGGCCGATCGTCTGGTACTGGCGGCGGATGAAGGCGACGGCTCCCTCCAGGATCGTGCCGGCGATCTCCTGCATGGCGGGCGTCCCCGTGTCGGCGTGCAGGACGTCCCATGCGAGGTAGAGGGCGAAGGCGATCGCGGCGAGGCCGGCGATCGGGATCACCCAGGTGATCAGCTCCATGAATCCTCCGAGTACGGTCGTTCGTCACGATGGGCGGACGCGGACGACCGGGGTAGAGACAAGGGAAACGCCGGCAGGGTCGACCCCCACCAGCGAGTGCCGGCGGATTCTAGCATGACCGCCCCGAACCGGCCCACACCGACCACGATCATGGAAGCCAGTGCGGCCGCGAGCCCTCCGGCGCGAGGACCGTCCGCTCCCCCGTCTCGAGGTCCACCAGCTCGAGCCTGCCGGAGCCCGCACCCGCTTCGCCGCGCGGTGCAACAACGATGACCATCGCGTTCTCGCCCGTCGAGAACGCGGCGCCAAGGACCCGCTCGTCGTCCGTCGCCGGCGCCGCCTCGCCGGGGTCGTCCGGGCCGTCGCTGACGTACAGCCGCCCGTCGGGGACGAGGTACGCGAGACGACCGTCGCGATCCACGGTCACCAGCGCACCGCCGGCGGCGAGGGCGGTGCCGGCGAGGGCGGTGCCGGATCGGCGCATCAGGCCGACCGCGACGGAGTCGTCGGGGATGGCCTCCATCGGGTGAACCCGGCCGTCGGGAGACACGAGGGGCGCGGCCACGGCGCGGCCCTGCGTGACGAGGATCCCGGACGAGTCGGGCAGCCACGCAGGCGGTGCGACGGCCGTGGCCTCCACCGTCGTGAGCCGCTCGGAGGGCAGCTCCAGGATCGCGATCGCGCCGGTGAGGTCGACGAAGG
>JBDTWT010000150.1:0-4161 GCA_040006555.1 Chloroflexota bacterium | reverse complement strand
TTCCAGCTGATGTTCCGGTAGTCGACCCACGTGACGCCGTCCCGGTGGTCGTCCGAGGTCCCGGAGCCGAAACCGATGGCGGAGCCGCCGGTGCGTTCGAGGGTCATGGGCGCACGATCATAGCGCGAGGGTCGCTCTTGCCCGATTTGCAACTTCCGAAGTTACGTCGGTGGCGAGGAGCGGGGTCCTACAGCCGGCGACCGATCTCCGCGACGTACTCCGGGAAGTACCGGCCAATCACCGGGAGCGTGAACCGGCGCAGGATCGCCTCGCGGGGCTCCCGCTCGAGGAGGAAGCGAAAGGACGCCTCCACGAGCCGTTGGACGTCCGCGTTCGGGGCGAGCCGCGAGAGGTCCGCGTCCGTGACATCCACCTCGTGCGTGGTCGCTGCCGGATCGTTGCCCACCGCCACGCGGCAGAGCCAGCGACCGCTCGAGCGGTCGCACCGAACGTCGATGTGCGTCGTCTGACCGGCCATTTTCTGAGGCCCCGCGGGATTCGTGTTCTGCATCATGCGTCGGGTGCTTGCGTCGCTGGTAGAGAATGTGGTCGCACGCGACGGCAATGCGTCGCCCGGCGTGCGGCACGGGAGAAATAGGGAGTTCTATCGGATGAAGCGCTTCGCAGTACTTGGCGCGATGCTCGCGCTGGCCGTATCGGCCGGGACGGCACTTGCCACCCCGGGCGTCGGAATCACATCCGCGCCGATCCTGGCGCGCGGCACGAATCAAACGGCGCAGGTCGTCGCTGGGGCGGCGAACACGGACATCGTCACGACCCAGCTCACGTTGGCACCTGGAGCGACGACTGGCTGGCACTCGCACCCGGGGCCAGTCACCGTTGTCGTGACGTCGGGAACGGTCTCCTTGTGGCGCACGCCGGACTGTCTGGAGCGCACACTCGACGCAGGCGATTCCGTAAACCTCAGCGACGCAGTCGTCGCGCCGGGTGGCGGAACCGGGCTCGACTTGGCGCGGAACCAGGGGACTGTACCGGCAACAGTCATGCTCACACACGTGAACATCCCGGTCGGGGCCAGCGCGCTGCTGCAGCCGGCGGCGTCCACACCCTGCTCGGCAGCGCCGCAGGACTTCACCATATCGGGGCTTACCAGCGTGCCCATCGCGCGCGGGACCGTGGGGCCCGCCTTCAGTATCGATGTCGCGGCGTCGACGGACATCCTCAACCAGACGATCACGATCGCTCCCGGGGGCAGCACGGGCTGGCATGGACATCCGGGGACGACCATGGTGGTCGTGTCGGCCGGCGCAGGCACCTTCGTCCACGCAGACTGCACCACGAGGGCGCAGCCTACTGGGAGTGCCTTCCTGGATACGCCCGGCACGCAGCACAACTTCCGTAACGACGGGACCGTCCCGCTGGTCATTCACGCGACGTACGTGAATGTTCCGGTGGCGAGCGTGTTCAGGCTCGATCGCGATGCGCCAGCGTGCGCCGCGGCGGCCGCGGCACCCGCCGCGAGCGCCCTGCCCAACACGGCGACGCTCGACGAGTCGGCGTTCGCCCCGCTTTCCCTCCTCGCGGCGGCGATCCTCGTCGCGGCCGGAGTGACGCTTGCGCGAGCCGAGAGGCGGCGCCGGCAGACCCGGTAGCCCCGCTAGGAAGCGCCCTGACGAGCCCCGGAACCCGTTCCGGGGCTCGTCTCATGCAGGCTCGCGCCACGTCGTATCCTTCGCGGACCCATGACCCCACGCTCCTGTTTCTCCGCGCCCGCCACCGCGCGATCTTCCCGGCGATCCTCGCGCTGGACCCACGCATCGCGCACTCCCTCGATCGAGCGATGAGCACCGCGACCCAGGGGGGCCTGACCTGCACGCCCCCCGGGTGAACGCCGGACGCTGGATGCTCTTCGCGGCGTGCTGCGCGCTGCTCGCCGCGTGCTCGACCGCGCAGCCATCGCCTTCGCCAGCTGCCGCGTCGGCCGCTGCGCCGACCGTGGCCGCCGTTCCGAGCGACACGCCCTCGCCGACGCCGACGTCGGTCCCCGAGATCGAGGTGCCGCTCGCGGTGGTCACCGGCTACACGAATCCGAAGGCGTCGATCACGATGGCCGAGGTGGAGGACGCCATCGGCTCGGAGGCCATCGCCGTGCCCTGCGACGTTCCGGACCTCGACTCGCCTGCCTGCCAGCCGGCCGAGGAGATCGTGGCTCACCTCCAGCGGAACCCGGGCGACCTGGCACTCCTGCCGGCGGGCCTGGTGGACCCGACAGTCAAGGTCCTTCCGGTGGACGGTGCCGACCTCTTCGGCGGACCCGATGCGCGGGCAGCCGAGTACCCGCTCGTCTTCTCGGTCCAGGCGCCGCCCGATGAATGGCTGCACGATCCCACGGAGATCCGAACGCTGATGTCGCTCGGCGACTCCTGCCCCGATCGCGGCGTCGCCCACGCGGCCATCACCAACGGGCTCGGGTGGGACTGGGTCTTCGGCGGTGGCACCGCGGAGTACGTCGCCGTCTACCCGAATCCCGTGCCGCCTGGGGTCGTGGGCAACGGCTTCAACATCGTGGACGCCGTACCCACCGGCAACGAGGGCGCGGTCGCGGAGCTCGTGAGCGGCGCCGACGTGACGCTCGACGACTTCGAGTGCCCCGTGGTCGACAGCTTCTCGGTCGCCGTAGACGACAGCGTCGTGTTCAGCATCGACCCCGCCGTGCTGCCGCAGCTGCGCGACACGTACGGCGTGGACGTCGCGACCCTGGCGGCGAACCACCTGTTCGACCGTGGCACGGCAGGGTTCCTCGAGACGCTGGAGCAGTTCGAGGTGGCCGGAATTGCGACCACCGGCGCGGGCGTGGACCTCGAAGGGGCCCTGGAGCCCGCGTTCTTCGACGCGAACGGGCTCACCATCGGCTTCGTCGCCTTCAACGAGGTCCCCGGCTCGCTGGAGGCAGCGCCCGGCCAGCCCGGCGTCCTCTGGCTGCGGGACGCCAACGTTCGCGAGGCGGTCGAGCGTGCGCGGGCGGAGGCCGACGTCGTGATCTGCGTCCCGCAGTGGTGGGGTGGCGGCGAGTACCACGCCGAGTTCCGCGGCGACATGCGCCGCCAGCAGGAGGTCTTCTTCGATGCCGGATGCGACCACGTCCTGGGTCACGGCACGCACTGGTCGGGGCCGATCGAGATCGAGCCAGACGGAGGCGGCGGCCACCGAGTGACGCTGGTCAGCCACGGCAACTTCCTCTTCGGGCAGGGTTGGAGCCAGCAGACGCAGGAGGGCGTGCTCCTCGAGCTGTCCTTCCGTGGCGCTGAGCTCGCCCAGGCGCGCATGCACCCGTACGTGATGCTCGACCAGGCACAGACGAACCTCACGAACCCCGAGACCGATGGCCTCCAGATCCTCAACCGCATCTATGTCGCCTCCGGCCTGACACCGGATTGACCCCGCTGATGCGTCGCATACCCCGACCCGGCGTAGTTGCAGTTGCAGGCCTGGCGTCCCTGGCGAATGGATTCGCACTCGTCGTTCACATCGTCGGCGGGCTGCCACTCGGCGCCCTCCTGGCCATCGTCTGGTCCATCGCCCTTGTGGCAATCGCGGCCATGGGCGCCGTCGGCGGGCCGTCGATCCGCGCGACGCTCGTCAGGACAGTCGGCGTGGGGCTCGTGGTCGGGCTCGCGGCCACGCTTCTCTACGACGCCACAAAAGCCTTCCTTTCGGTGCTGGACCCGTCGCCGTATGACCCGTTCGAAACCACCCGGGTCTTCGGGCGCATTCTCATAGGGGCCGATGCGTCGCCCACGGCGGTCACGATCGTGGGCTGGGCGTTCCACCTCATGAACGGCTCGACCTTCGCGATCGCCTTCGCAGCGCTCTTCGCTCGCGGTGGCCAGATCGGGCTTCTGCGCGGGCTGGCCACCGGAATCGGCTGGGGAATCTTCCTCGAGACCTTCCAGCTCATCCTGTATCCCGGCTGGCTGAGCATCGGCTTCCTCGACGAGTTCCGCCGGATCTCATTCTTGTCGCATATCGTGTTCGGGGCCATACTCGGGCTCTTCGTGCCGGCCGGCTTGCGCTGGGCCCGACGCCGGATGGCTCGCAACGAGAGTGGGGCGAGATGACCGACCTCCCCGTGCTGCTCGAGGAACCGATCCGGCGCCGCCGGACGACATCGGCCGTGATCGCCTGGCCGTGGTGGATGGC
>JBDTWT010000149.1:0-4205 GCA_040006555.1 Chloroflexota bacterium | reverse complement strand
CGCTCCGAATCGGTCTCGAGCCCGGTGCTGACGGTCGAGAGCACGCGCGCCGCCTGCTCGCCGCCCATCACGCTGATCCGCGCGTTCGGCCACATCCACAGCTGCCGCGGCGAGTAGGCGCGCCCCGCCATCCCGTAGTTCCCGGCGCCGAAGCTGCCGCCGATGATGACCGTGAACTTCGGCACCGCCGTCGTCGCCACCGCCGTCACGAGCTTGGCGCCGTCCTTGGCGATGCCGCCCGCCTCGTACTCGCGCCCGACCATGAAGCCGGTGATGTTCTGGAGGAACACGAGCGGGATGCGGCGCTGGCTGCACAGCTCCACGAAGTGCGCGCCCTTGAGGCTCGACGAGCTGAACAGGATGCCGTTGTTCGCCACCATCCCGACGGGGAATCCCCCGAGCCGCGCGAACCCGCAGACGAGCGTCTCGCCGTAGCGCTCCTTGAACTCGTGGAACTCGGACCCGTCGACCAACCGGGCGATCACCTCCCGGACGTCGTACGACTGGCGCGGGTCGGCGGGGATGACGCCGTACAGCCCCTCGGGATCCACGGCGGGAGCGGCGGGCTCGGAGAGGTCCCACGGGGCCTCGGGTCGGCGCCGGCCGAGGTGTCGCACGATCGAGCGGCCGATGGCGAGGGCATGCTCGTCGTCGAGGGCGTAGTGGTCCGCGACGCCGGACAGGACGGTGTGCACCTCGGCACCGCCGAGGTCCTCGGCGCTCACCTCCTCGCCGGTCGCCGCCTTCACCAGCGGCGGACCGCCCAGGAAGATGGTCCCGGTGCCACGCACGATGACGGTCTCGTCGCTCATGGCGGGCACGTACGCCCCGCCGGCGGTGCAGCTGCCCATGACGAGCGCCAGCTGCGGGACGCCGCGAGCGGAGAGCTGCGCCTGGTTGTAGAAGATGCGGCCGAAGTGGTCGCGGTCCGGAAAGACCTCGTCCTGCATCGGCAGATACGCGCCCCCGGAGTCAACGAGGTAGACGCACGGGAGCCGGTTCTCCAGCGCCACCTCCTGCATGCGAAGGTGCTTCTTGACGGTGAGTGGGTAGTAGGTGCCGCCCTTCACGGTGGCGTCGTTGGCGACGATGGCGACCTCGATCCCCTCCACGCGTCCGATGCCGGTGACGATCCCTGCCCCGGGAGCCTCGCCGTCGTACAGGGCGTCGGCCGCGAGCATGCCGAGCTCGAGGAAGGCGCTCCCCGGGTCGATGAGGCGGTCGATGCGCTCGCGGACCGGCAGCTTGCCGCGCTCTCGGTGGCGGGCGATCGATCGGTCGTCGCCGGCGGCCCCGCGCGACGTCAGCGCGGACGCGCGCGCACGGAGGTCGTCGACGAGCGCGCGCATGGCGTCGGCATTCGCCCGGAATGCCCCGGAGGCAGGATCGAGGGAGGAGCCGAGGACCGCCATCAGCGGCTGATTATGCGAGGACGGTCACGCGGTGCGGCGCGCTGGGGCGCCGCGAGGTCAGGCGAGCGCGACGAGCGGCAGGATCTGGGAGACGTGCTGGGCGTTGACGATGACGACGCTGACGACGTGCTCGAAGTGCGGCTCGGCGTTGTGGAGGATGTGCGCGTCGGTCAGTGGCACGAACGGCTGGATCCGGAGCAGGTGCGGCCCGATCTCCACGCCGGGGGTCAGGTGGATGTTGCCGGTGACGCTGAACGGGCCCGCGATGACGGCCGCGCGGTCCAGGCGTCGGTGCAGCCGGAGCTGCCGGCTGGCCCGCCACTCGGGCGGCATGGCGAGGACGATGTGGTCGGTCGCGAGGCTGTGCCACTCGCCGCTCTCGGCGGCATCCCGCGGATCGGCGCTCGGCGACGGCATCGCCTTGTCGTCCAGCGGGCCGGGACTGGGGCGCCACAGGCGGATCTCAGGTCGGTTGTTCAGGACGTCGGTCACGCGGAGCCCGTTCGGGGCGATCCAGCCGACGATGCGCGAGTCGAGGGTGTACAGCTCGATGGGCACGAGCTCGGGAGCGACGGCGGCCAGCGCGGCGCTGCCCTGAGTCGCATTCGAGGCCGGTCCGCGGCGCCAGTTCCAGAACGTCAACATCGTCTCCTAACACGGATCGGTCGAGCTTCAAGCGGCGCTCGCGGTGGAGTACACCGTACCGGCGGGGGGCGGGTCGACCAACGGTCCGAAAGTCCTAGCGCATCGCCGCCCGCGCCGGTACCGCTCCGCACCGCACCTATGTGCGCGCCCGACGGTTCGGTATCGTGGGTCCGTGATCGAGTTCGACGACTTCACGCGGATCGACATGCGCGTCGGCCGCATCCTGGCCGCCGAGCCGTTTCCGGAGGCGCGCAAGCCCTCCTATCGGCTCCGCATCGACTTCGGCCCCGATCTCGGCGAGCGGCTGAGCTCCGCGCAGCTGACGGTGACCTACCCCGATCCGGCCGCCCTCGTCGGGCGCCAGGTGGTCGCGCTCGTGAACGTGCCGCCGCGCCGCATCGCGGGCTTCGCGAGCGAGGTGCTCGTGCTCGGCGCGATGGCCGACGACGGCAACGTGCACCTGCTCGCCCCCGAGCCGGGGTGCGCGGAGGGCCTCCGCATCGGCTGAAGCGGCGCGGTGGGATACTCGAGCGACCGATGACCGCCGACACCCGCCTCCTGGGCCCGGCGCCCGAGGGCATGCCCGACCCGCAGCTCGCCCCGCCGCAGCTCGCCCGGAGTGGCGATCCTTTCGCGGCGCTGCGCGTCGTCCACTTCGTGTCGAGGCTCCGTCGCAACGAGACGCATCAGCTGCGCGACGTCGTCACCGCGCTGAACGCCGAGTTCCTCGACTGGTATTTCACCGAGAAGGTCCTGCTCGCCGAGCTCGTGCAGCTCCAGGCGAACTGGGCGATCAGCTTCCACGGCGACGACCGGATCGTGCTCGACCGAAACGACCGTGGCCACACGCTGCTCATCATTGACTCCACCAAGATGAGCTCGTTCCTCGTGAGCGAGGCACGCCGGCTGGCCGAGGCGTGCGACGACGAGCTGCGCCGCTTCACGCTCGGAGACGGGGTCTCGCCCGACAACTAGGGCAGGATCAGACCCGGTCCGACGCTCCAGCCTGTCCCATCGGCGCACCCACCGGCTCGTCGTGACTCGGCCGTACGGCGTCCTCCCCGACCGGGATGGGCACGCGCCGAGTCCTGGGACGGAACGGGCTCGTCTCGGGCACCACCGGGCCATCGGTCTCGGCCAGCGCGCCGCCGCGGTACGCCTCCCAGACGGCCATCACCGTGTCGCGGTGCGGCTTGATCCGGCAGTGCTCGTCGCGGTTGCCCATCTCGTCGCAGTAGCCCAATGGGACGCACTTCGGGACGAGGAAGCTGCCGAAGAAGGGCGAGACGCGGAAGACCTCGTGCCGGATCTGCTTGAAGAGCTGCCTGATCTCCCACTGCGCCATGGTGCAGAGACGAAGCCCCGACATGTGGATCAGCTGACGGAGGTTGACCGTCATGATCAGGTTCGTCTGCATCGCGTTCGGGAAGATGAAGCGTGCGTCCTCCGCGGGCACCTCCGCCTGGAGGAGCTGGCCATAGAGGTCGAGATTCTCGTCGATCGCGCGCTGGAATCGCCCGGCGAGGTCATCGGGCAGGTCGCCGTTGGCAATCGAGTCGGGCACGGTGTAGTTGTCGCGCTGCTTGAAGCTCACGTAGCGCTGCGACTGCTGGTCGAACGCCGTCCCCGCGCGGTGCCGCACGAGCTGGTGGCTCAGGGTCCGCGTCACGCCGCTGATCGCGAAGGTGAAGTTGACGTGCTCGATGGTCGAACCGTGCCCGGATTCCATCACCTTGCGGACGAGGCTCTGCTGCTTGTCGTCGGCGACCTCGCGGCTGACGGCCTTGTCCCAGATCTTGTCCGGCACCAGCTCGCTGTAGCAGGTTCGGCACGCGGTGTAGATGATGGGGAGGTAGTACTCCTCCACGATCTCGCGGGTCGGAAATATGAGGCGCGCGGACAGGGCGCTGGAGGTAGCCGGCATGGCGCCGATTCTGCCACCGGCGGACCCCGGGCGTACCCGCTTTTTTGCACAACATGTGGTACCGCGACCACCGAAATGTGCGCATGTTGTGCACAAACCGCTCGCGAATCCACGATGACCGATCCTGTCCGTCGGGGCCTCCGCCCGACCCTCCCTATACTCGCGAACGGTGGATGAGCGTCCGGTCGCGGTCATGTCGCGCGGCGAGTTCCTGCGGGCGACCG
>JBDTWT010000148.1:0-4211 GCA_040006555.1 Chloroflexota bacterium | reverse complement strand
AGCTCGTTCATGAGGCCGGAGAGGTAGCGGACGGTCGGAATGGCACGCGGGTAGGGCATGCGGGTGGGTCCCAGGACGCCCAGCAGGCCGAGCGCCCGGTCCGGCGCCCCATACGGTGCGAAGACGAGGCTCACCTCGTGCATCGCGTCGTTCGCGTTCTCGTGCCCGATGATCACGTGCACCCCGCCGCCACGTGTCAGCACCGGCATGAGCTGTTCCAGAAAGTCGGATCGCTGCAGCGCCTCGAGCACTGGGCGCAGCTTCGTGCCCTCCGCGAACTCGGGCTGCTCGAGGACGTTGACGATCCCGTCGGTGAAGACCTCCTCGACGATGACGCTGTCCGCGTCCTCCAGGAGGCTCGCGACCGTCTCCGCCACCCGCGACGCGAGAGCCGGCAGTCGCGACGCGCGCCGCCGAACCTGCGGGGCGGTGAGGCCGTGGAGCTCCGCGTTCAGGGCCGCGGCGGCAACGTCCAGCTCAGCCTGCCCCAGGCTGGCCCCCGGCATCTGCCGCTCGAGCGCGGCGCGGTCCAGCCGCCGCTGGGTGACCTTCGCGTCGGCCAGGACGAGAACGAGGAGCCGGCTGCCGTCCGGGAGCGCCGCGAGCTGCGCGTGGCCAAACCGCGCGCGGCGGGAGCGGGCTGGCGTGACGACGGCCGCGGAGCGCGTGCTGCCGGCGAGGATCGAGGCCGCGAGGCGCAGCCACTCGTTGCTCGTGAGCTGTACCTGGCTGAACTGGTGCCGGATCATGAGCTGGTCGGCGCGGTCGAGCTGCGACTCGCGCATCAGCGACTCGACGTAGATCCGGTAGCCGAGGTCGGACGGCACGCGTCCCGCGCTCGTGTGCGGATGCGTCAGCAGCCCGTACGCCTCCAGCTCCGCCATGGCGCTTCGCACCGTCGCGGGCGACACGCCGAACCGGTACCGAGCCACGAGGGACTTGGAGCCGACCGGGATCGCCGTGCTCACGTAGTCCTCGACGACGGCGCGCAGCACCGCGCGCTGCCGGATGCTCAGCTCCAGCGCGGACTGCGCCGACGCGCCAGCGCGCTCGTCTCTCCCCTGTTTCACGATCGGTATCTCGGCCTCCGGGTGATTAGCACTCTCGATGGCAGAGTGCTAATTGAATGATGCGGAATGGTAACCCTCCGTCGGAGCCGATGTCAACGGCGCCGCGGCAGCCGGCACGAGCGCCGCCAGGACCTCCGAGGCGAGCAGCCGGCCCGCGCCTGTCAGCCGGATGATGTCCCCCTGCAGCTCCAGGAGGCCATCGGCCATCGCCCGATGCAGATCGGGCCCGTAGCGGTCGAGCGGATCGCGTCCGAACTCGGCTGCGAACGCGCGACGGCTGGTCCCGCGCACGTGCCTGAGGCCCAGGGCCATTGCCTCGAACGCCCTGATCGGCTCGTCGAGCGTCTCGCACCCTGCCTCGGGGCGCTCGCCGGACTCGGCGATCTCCAGGTATCGATCGAGGTCGCGGACGTTCCACGAGCGCGTGGTGAGGCCGTCGTACGAGTGGGCTCCGGCGCCGATGCCGGTGTAGGCGCGCCGCGCCCAGTAGGCGCCGTTGTGCCGCGACTCGCGCCCGGGCCTCGCCCACGAGCTGAGCTCATAGTGCCGGTATCCCGTGGCAGTCAGCAGCTCCTCCGCGAGACCGTACTGTTCGGCCGCCAGGGCGTCGTCCTGGGCCGCGGCGATCCGGCGTCGCCAGCGCAGCGCGCCAGGCCGGGGCGGGGCCGCCCACTCGTCGGGCTCGAGCACGACCTGGAGCGCATAGAGGCTGAGGTGCTCCGGACTGAGGTCCACCGCGGCGAGCAGTCCCTCACGCCAGTCGGCGAGGCTCTGGCCGGGAATGCCGTAGATGAGGTCGACGCTGACGTTGTCGAACCCGGCGCTGCGAGCCGCGCGGTAGGCGGCCACGCCCTCGGATGCGGTGTGGCCGCGGGCCAGCGCGCGAAGATCGGCGTCCCTCAGCGACTGGAGCCCGAGGCTGATGCGGGTCGCGCCGGCCTCGCGCAGCCCGCGCCAATCGGGCGCCTCCCGCGCGCTCGGGTTGGACTCGAGCGTGACCTCCTCCAGCGCTACGTCGCCCCAGTGCGCGCGTGCCGCAGCCATGATCCGCGCCACGTCCTCCGGCGCGAGCAGCGACGGCGTTCCGCCACCGAAATAGACCGTGCGCAGCTGCCCCTACCCCGGCCGCGCTGCCAGCTCACGCAGCAGCGCGTCGACGTAGCGCGGGATGTCGGCAGCACGGCCGCCGACCGTGACGAAGTCGCAGTACGCGCACACCAGCCGGCAGAACGGCACATGGACGTAGAGGTGGTGTGAAGGAAGCCTCAGCACATGACCGTCCGGGTCCACCAGCGCGCCGGCCGATCCGATCGCTTTGCGCGCGAAGTTCATTCGATTGAGTGTAGTAAGGACCATCGAGGCGGAGCGTGATTGGGCGGCGCAGCGCGCAGCCCGCGGCCCCGCCACCTGTCAGATTCATGCGGCAGCGGCATTACCCGCCCGACACCTGTCAGATTCATGCGGCAGCGGCATTACCGCCCCCTGGGCGGTCCTAGTGCGGCGCTCAGACTGCATCCGGCACCCGGCCGGCCGGAATTCGCCGGTTAGTGCGGCTGTGGAATGAAACTGGCGAGAGGCCCCGCGGTTCGCGGCCCACGGCCCGCGGCGTGCCCGCCTGCCGGGCAGGCTGGGCGGAGCCGCCTTCCCACGTTCTCCATCGGCCTCAGATCGGACGCTGGCGGAGGCGCCCTCCGGCGAAGGCGAAGAGGCTCATGGACACCGCGAAGTGCCCGACGATAGCGGGGATGACGGAGCCCGTGTGGACCGTCGCCACGCCGGCCGCCCAGCCGAGGAGGACGGAGCCGACGAGGAAGTACCAGTCGCGGTCGCGCCACAGCCGGCGGTGCGCGAGCCCGTAGACGAGGGCCTGGAGCCCGATCGCCCACCCGACCGGGAGGCCCGCGAAGAGCAGCATGCCGAGCACGATCGAGCGGAACTGGAGCTCCTCGCTCACGGCATTCGCCGCGGCGCCGAGGACCCGGGACGGCAGCAGCTCGAGTGGCAACGGCAGGATGCCGCCGTACCGCAGGAAGGCGAGGGCAATCCCGTTCACGAGGGCGACCGCGGTGAAGAGAATGAGCACCAGCGGGACGGTCTCGTTGTCGCCACCGGTCAGGAAGAGCTGTTCGCGGCCGGACGGCAGGATGATGGCGATGCCGAGGGCGAAGCCGATGACGAGCACGTAGTAGCTCACCGGCCCCATCCACGGCGTCCGGTAACGGAAGTAGTCGGAGCGGGTGATGCGCTCGGAGTCGAAGCGGAGGAGGACGAGGAAGAGCGTCAGGCCCAGCGCGATCGCGAGGCGGAGCGAATCGACGAAGGTCATCTGCGGCTAGCCCGACCCGTCGTTCATGCGCAGGACCGCCAGGAAGGCTTCCTGGGGGATCTCGACGGAGCCGATCCGCTTCATCCGCTGCTTCCCTTCCTTCTGCTTCTCGAGGAGCTTGCGCTTGCGGGTGATGTCGCCGCCGTAGCACTTGGCGAGCACGTTCTTGCGCATCGCGCGGATGGTTTCGCGGCTGATGATATTCGAGCCGACGGCAGCCTGGACGGGCACCTCGAACATCTGGCGCGGGATGAGCTCCTTGAGCTTGTCGACGAGCGCCTTGCCGGACCGATACGCCTGCGAGCGGTGGACGATAAGGCTCAACGCGTCGACCGGCTCGCCGTTCACCAGCACGTCGAGCTTGACGAGCTCGCCCGGGCGGTAGCCGATGTACGCGTAGTCGAGGCTGGCGTAGCCGCTGGATCGGCTCTTGAGCTGGTCGTAGAAGTCGATGATGAGCTCGCCGAGCGGCATCTCGAAATGGAGGTTCACCCGTTTCGGGTCGAGGTACTCCATGTTCTGGAACTCGGCGCGTCGGTTCGTCGCGAGCTCCATGAGCGGGCCGATGTAGTCGGTGGGTGTGATGACCTGCACCGCGACCCATGGCTCGCTGATCCGCTCGATGTCGCCCGCTCCCGGCATCTGGGCCGGGTTGTCGACGGGGAGCTCCTCCTCTTGGTGCAGCAGCTTGACCCGGTACTCGACGCTCGGCGCCGACGCGATGAGCTCCAGGTCGAACTCACGCTCCAGCCGCTCCTGCACGATCTCCATGTGCAGCAGGCCCAGGAAGCCGCACCGGAAGCCGAAGCCGAGCG
>JBDTWT010000147.1:0-4240 GCA_040006555.1 Chloroflexota bacterium | reverse complement strand
GAGTTCACCCACTCGTCGAGATGGAGCTGGTGGCCGGGGTTGAGGAAGATGCCGAAGAACGGATCGCCCAGGTGCCGGACGACGATCTCATGGAGTGCGCCACCGGTCTGGCCGATGTGGATCGCCCCGTACCACTCGGCGATGGCGGCGAAGTACGGTGCCACCAGCCGGTCGACGTAGTCGCGGATCGGCTCCGGCAGCTCGTCGGCCGCCTCCACGACGAAGCCCGCCCGACAGGTGAGCGCCCCCCAGATGCCGAAGGCGGTCGTGAACGGGTCGCCGCGCCTGATGGGCCGGTCGCCGGGGCTCAGAAGCCCGAACCGGGCGCGCGGCCCGGCGGTGAGCATGAGGTGGCAGGAGAGCGGCCACCCGTTCCACTCGAGCAGGCCGACGGCCTCGCGCTCCGTCATTCCCGGCCGCAGGCCGCGGAGGAGGCGCCGGACCCCCTGCGAGGTGTGGCAGCTCGCCCACTCGAAGGCGGCGAGCTGGTCAACCTCGTTGATGACGCGCAAGCCGTCTGCGGCGTCGATGAGCAGGCCCGTGGCGTTCTCGACCGACCCCGTCGCCCCGACGAGGGTGCGGAGCTCGTCGACGAGGTAGGCCGGCAGGTCGCTCATCCCGGGACTCGCGTACGTCTTCCATCCGACGACCCCCACGCGGCTGCCCTTCCGGATCCCCTCCTCCGCGAGGATCTCGGCGAGCGGCCGAGAGCGATCCTGTGGCTGGCCGGGCAGGCTGAAGTCCTGGAACAGATGCCGGCGCATCGGCAGCGGAGCGGCCCCCGCGACCCCGTGGCACTCGTTGCCGACGAGGACGGCCGGATTGCCCTCCGGTCCGATGACGAGGAGCGCCTCCTCGAACCGCGGGTCGAAGCCGGACAGGTAGGCGAGGTTCGCGCTGTGCTCGCGATCGGCGTAGACGATGAGCCGGTCGTAACCGCGTTGCTCGGCGCGCTCACGGAGGTGCTGGAGGCGGACGGCGTTTGTCGCCGGCGGGATCTCCGGCATGGCGTCCGGCATCCCGAAGTCCGGGAGCTCGACCTCGGCCAGGCGGGGATGGGCAGTCGCCGTCATCGGCGCATCATCCTCCGTCCGGCGCCACCGGCGTGAAGACGGACGGCTCCGACGCGCCGCGCTCGATGGTCGCGAAGCGGTTCGCCTCCACCGCGATCCACGGTCCAACCTCGCCGTCCGGCCACTGCACGGAGACCTCAGCCCGCTCGGCGGTGCCGAGGCCGAACCCGATCCACCCCAGCTGCCCGCCGGCGTGGCCTCCGCCGACCGTCAGCTCGCGATGGGTGATGCGGTCGCCAACGCGGACCTCGACCCAGGCACCGATGGCGTGCTGGTTGGGGCCGGGCTGGTCGAGGCGCAGCGCGATCCAGTTGCCCATCGGCATCGGCGCGGCGGCGGTGCCCCAGCCGACGTTGCGCCAGAGGCCGACGTTCTCGCGACGGTTCACGACGACGAGGTCGAGCATGCCGTCGAGGTTGAGGTCGACGACGGCCGCCCCGCGAGACCGGGCGAAGCTCGTGAGCCCGGCCGCCTCGGCACTCTCGACGAAGGTGCCGTCCGGCTGTCCGAGGAGGAGGTTGTTGGGGTCGCGTGCCGCGTGGTCCGGCATCGCCTCGACGTTGCCCTTCGAGACGAACAGGTCGACGAACGAATCGGCATTCACGTCGGCGAACTCGGGGTGCCAGGCGGTCGACGGGAGCGACGTGTCGCCCGTGAACGGTCGGTGGGCGGTCACGCCGGCCTCGAGCGCCATGTCGCCGTACGCCGGCTGCTCGGGCCCATCGGTCAGCGTCTGGAGCTTGTTATCGGCCTGGCTGGTGAGGTAGACCTCGGGATAGCCATCGCCGGTCAGGTCCTGGCTGGCGATGCCCATGCCGAAGACGCGCAGCGTCTGCCATCCCTCGTCGTGGGTGTAGAGACGGGGCGCGGCCCCAGCCTCGACGCGCCAGAGCTGCTCCTCGCCATCGCGGTAGTAGTGGTGGTCGTTCGAGACGCGCAGGTCGCGTCGCCCGGACCTGTCCCAGTCGCTGAAGAGCATCGACAGCGAGCACCAGCCCGGGGAGAGCGCAACCGGCGGCGCGTAGCCGTCGCCGTCCTCGTCGGGCCGCACGAGCTCGTTGTCGTGGCAGTCAAAGGTCGCCTGCCGCTCTTCGTCGAGGACGACGTAGTTGCCGATCGCGAGCGTCGGCAGCGCCGCGTCACCCTCCCACGTGGCGCTGAACGCCGCCGTCCAGGCATCGCCACCGTCGAAGCCCAACGCCTCGTTCGCCCGCTCGAAGCGACAGTCGCCCAGGCCGCGAAGGATCACCTCCTCGCCAACCCGCAGCACGACGAGGTCGGTGTGACGGTCGCCGTCGATGTCGAGCGGATAGGCGCCGGTGACGTCGGTCAGGTCGGTGGCGGGGCTCGGCCGGGCCGTGAACCGGAGCGCTCCGCCGATCGGGCTGGCGTTGCGGTAGAGCGCCGCCGGCTCGGCGCCACCGGCAAGGTAGAGGTCCGGCCGCGCGTCGTCGTCGCGGTCGACGGCGGCCACGCCGCCGCCGACGAAGAATGTGAACTCCCCGTCGTACCGGTGGTCGATCCCGGCCGCCGCCGCCTCCTCGACGAAATGTGGGGGGTCGAGCGCGCTGGCGGGCGCTGCGGAGCCGAACCGTCCCGGCGCGAGAAGCGCCGCGACCGCGACCGCGCCGAGCAGGACGCCTCCCGCGGCCGCCGCCAGGAGGGCAGCGCGTCCTCGCCGGCCGGCGGCCGACGACGGATTCGTCCTGGCGATTCGCGGAAGGCGGCCCCTCGTCCGCGCTCGGTCGGCCTTGAGCAATGCGGAGGGCATTGTAGGCGCGCGCCCTTGACCCCCCTCGCGACGAGGGCCGACTATGATCGTCCGCCCGCTGTCGCGGGTGAGGGCACGTCGAGCAGGGGGGCCATTCCGAGGAGGCCGTTCCCGAGATGGTCTGGGGTCGATCCCGTGCGTCCGGCCGCCCCGCGCCGGCAGCCCGGCTCGGCGGAGCCCTCCTCGCCTGCCTCATTGCGCTGAGCGCCGCCCTGGCCGGATGCGAGGCAACCCTGCCGTACGTCGTCGACGGCTGCGACCGCGGCGATCTCGGAGGCCGGTCGGTCGCGCGCGTCTGGGACGAACAGCTGCTGGCGCTCATCCGGCAGGTGGTGCCGGCGCCGACCGTGCACGCCCGCAACCTGTTCCACCTGTCGGTCGCGATGTGGGACGCGTGGGCCGCGTACGACTCGACGGCGGACGGCTACCTCGTCGACGAGAAGGCGGAAGCGAGCGACATGCACTCCGCCCGTGAGGCGGCGATCAGCTACGCCGCCTACGGCGTCCTGACCCGGCGCTACGCGCTGATCGCCGACCTGGCGACCGCCACGGAGGAGCTCGACGCGACGATGGCGAGCCTCTGCTATCAGCCCGACTTCACCGAGACCGAAGGCGACTCACCGGCGGCGCTCGGCAACCGCATCGCCGCCGCCGTGATAGAGCACGGGCGCGGCGACGGCGCGCTCGAGGAGGAGCGCTATCTCGACGACGCCTATACACCGGTCAACGAGCCGCTCGTCGTGGCCGAGCCCGGCGCGACCATGGTCGACCCGAACCGATGGCAGCCGCTCGCCCTCGCGGAGCAGATCTCCCAGAACGGCCTGCCCATACCGGGCCAGCTGCAGACATTCATCGGGCCGCACTGGGGCTTCGTCGCCTCGTTCGCCATGCCCGCGTCGGAGACCGGCACGCCGATGGATCCCGGTCCGCCGCCTCGCCTCGGCGACCCCGCGTCGGAGGACGACTTCAGGCAGGCCGCGATCGAGGTGATCCGCCGCAGCAGTGAGCTCGACGCCACGGATGGGGTGACCGTGGACATCGGCCCGGGGTCGCTCGGCGACAACGGCCTCGGCGCCAACGACGGCGACGGCCACGAGGTGAACCCGGCAACCGGCGAGGCCTATGCGCCGAACGAGGTGCTGCGCGGCGACTTCGCGCGCGTCCTCGCCGAGTACTGGGCCGACGGGCCGAAGTCGGAGACGCCGCCTGGCCACTGGAACGTGCTCGCCAACGAGGTCTCCGACGCGCAGGGCGAGCTGCGGATCGGCGGCGAGGGCCCCGAGGTCGACCGCCTGGAGTGGGACGTGAAGCTCTACCTGGCGCTCAACGGCGCCGTCCACGACGCCGCGATCGCCGCCTGGGGGCTGAAGGGCTTCTACGACTCCGCGCGGCCGAT
>JBDTWT010000146.1:0-4325 GCA_040006555.1 Chloroflexota bacterium | reverse complement strand
TGCTCATCAGCGACCTCATGGACCCCGGCTACCTCGACGCGCTGCGCGACCTCGCGGGCACCCGCTGCCAGCTGTCCGTCCTCCACCTGCTCGCCCCGGACGAGCTCGAGCCGGACGTTCCGGCCGACGCGCGCCTCGTCGACAACGAGACCGGGCAGGGCATCGACGTGTCCGGCGACGACGACCTCGTCGATCGCTACCGGACCCGCCTCGCCGAGTGGCAGGCCGAGATCGCCGCGTTCGTCAGCCGCCGCGGGGGCGCCTACGTCGTCGTGCCCTCCGACCTCGACCTCGCGGATCTGCTCTTCGACGTCCTTCGACGTCGGCGGGTCGTCGAGTGAGCCGCGTTCGCGCCGATCTATCGAACGGATCGCGCCGCAGGGCCGCGTTGCGCGCGGATAAGCCGATATATCGGCCGCCCATGCGCTCAATCAGCGCGCCCGGGCAGGCCTTGGGCGATTGGCGGACAGATATATCGGTCGGATCGGGCCTGGGCAGCGCCCCACGCGCGCAGGGGCCGATATTTCGGGACGCCGGTCGGGACGCGGGTCGGGGCGCCGGGCGATGATCGCGCCGCTTGCCCTCATCGGCCTGATCGGCCTTCCGATCATCGTCGCCTTCTACATGCTCCGGCTGCGGCGGCGGGACGTGCCGGTCGGCTCGACCTTCCTGTGGCAGCAGCTCATCCGCGACGTGGAGGCGAACGCGCCGTGGCAGCGGCTGCGGTTCAGCTGGCTGCTGCTCGTCCAGCTCCTCATCGCGGCCATCGTGGTGCTGGCCGCCACTCGCCCGTTCATCGCCGTGGAATCCGACCTCGCGGCGAACGTGGTGCTGATCGTCGACACGAGCGCCTCGATGGCCACTCGAACCGACGACGAGGATCGGATGGCGCTCGCGCGCGAGCGCGCGCGCGACGTGATCGGACGGCTGCCGGTGGGCGGTCGGATCACGGTGGTCGCCGCGTCGGACACCGCGAACGTGCTCGTGAGCGAGACCGATGACCGCGAGGCGGCCCTGGAGGCGGTCGACGGCATCCAGGCAACGCAGCTTCCGGGAGACCTGACCGATGCGTTCGCCCTCTCGTCGGCGCTGGCGGCGCGGGACGAGGACTCGACGATCGTCGTGGTGACCGATGCGGCCGGGGATCGGCTTCCGGACGTCGGAGTCGGCGCGCCCGTGCAGGTCGAGCTCGTCGGCTCCACCGACGGAAACCAGGCGATCGCCGCGCTGTCCGCGCTGCGCCGCGCGGGCGGCGCGCAGCTTGACCTGTTCGTGGCCGTCTCCAACCCATCCGACGCCGCCGCGACGAGGCGCCTCGAGATCTACGCCGACGATGCGCTCGTCGACGCGCGCGACCTCACGATCCCGGCCGGACAGCGGTCGGAGGCCCTGGTCACCACGGTGCCGGCGGCGGCGCGCACGATCGAGGCGCGCCTGGCGGGCGAGGATGCTCTCGCGACGGACGACCGTGCCTTTGCCGTCGCACCGGCGGCGGGAGCGACTCGAGCGCTGCTCGTCAGCGACGGGAACGCCTACCTCGAGAACGCACTGGCGTTGCTCCCCAGGCTCGAGCTCTACGCGGTTGGCGAGGAGGGTTTCGCCGACGCCATCGCGGAGGCCGATGAGGCCGGCACACCCTACGGGCTGCTCATCCTGGACGGCTTCATCCCGGACGAGCCCCCCGCGCTCCCGACGCTGTACGTCGACCCGCCCGAGGACGGGCCGTTCGGAACGGTGGCCGGGCGTATCGAGAACCCCGTCATCGACCGCGCGGACCCCGAGGAGCCGCTGCTCCGATTCGTCGACCTCTCCAGCGTCCACATCGGCCGCGCCCGCCAGATCGAGCTTGCTGACGGGATGCGGGCCGTGGTGGCGACGACCGGGGGGAGCCCGCTCGTCGCGGCCGGAGATGTCGGGGGTCGGCGGCTGGGCGTCATCGGCTTCGCGCTCGAGGAATCCGACCTGCCGTTGCAGATCGCCTTTCCGCTCCTCATGAGCAACCTCACCGAGTTCCTGCTGCCGCCCGTCGAGGGGATCCTCCCGTCGTCCATGCGGCTCGGCGAGTCGCTCAGCGTGAACGTTGACCCGCAGATCGAGCGAGCGGTCATCTCGACCACCGCGTCCGCGGGCCTACCCGGCGACGGCGGCGGCGAGGTGGAGGTGAGCGTCGCCGGCGGCCAGCTGACGATCCCGGGCGCCGAGAGCGTCGGGTTGCGCGAGGTCCGCGCGATCAGCGAGGTGCCCGAGCTGGACGGTGCGCTGCTGGGCGAGACCGCGGTCAACCTGTTCAGCGCCGACGAATCCGACGTCGCCCCCGGCGACCCCCGGCGCATCACCGAGATGGGCAGAGTTGGCGGGGCCGAGGGCGGTGCCGCGCAGCCGACCCGCGCCGAGTGGTGGTGGCCGCTCGCCATCGCGGGGCTTGCCCTGCTGGCGCTCGAGTGGATCCTCTTCCACCGCCCGACTCGTCGGACGATCGCGCGCGCCTTCCGCACACGGCCGCAGCCGCTCGGGGGCCGCGCACGGTGAGCTCCACCGTCGCCTTCTCGGATCCGGTCTGGCTGTGGCTCGCCATCCCCGCCGTGGCGATCGTCGTCATCGGCTGGCTGGCCGCCTCGCGCACGCTTCCCGCGGCGCGCCGGATCGCGTCGCTCGTCATCCGTCTCGCGCTGGTCGCCTGCCTGGTCCTGGCGCTGGCCGGCATCCGGCTCGCGCTCCCGGCGGACCGGCTGAGCGTCGTGTTCCTGCTGGACGCATCCGCCTCGATGCTCGACGCCACCCGCGAAGAGCTGGTCGCGTGGGCCCGGGAGGCGGTGCGCGAGATGCCCGAGGGCGACACCGCGGGCGTGGTCGTGTTCGGCGGCAACGCGCTGGTTGACCGCCTGCCCTCCGAGCTCGACGAGCTGGCCGACCCGGCGTCCGAGCCGGTCGTCGGCGCGACCGACGTCGGGGCCGCGGTGCGCCTTGCCGCCGCCATCTTCCCCGCCGGCGCCCAGCAGCGGATCGTGCTCCTGTCGGACGGGAACGACACGGCGGGCGAGGCGGAGGAGGCGATCGCCGCCGCATCGGCTCGGGGCATACGCCTCGACGTGGTGACGCCGGCCGACGAGAGCGCCGCCGAGGTGCTGGTGGACGCCATCGACGCGCCGCCCGGGGCACGTGTGGGAGAGACGGTCGATTTGGTGGTCCGCCTGCGGTCGACGATCACCACCTCCGCGACCCTCCGGCTGCTCGCGGACGGCGCGACGATCGCGACGCGCGAGCTCGACCTCGAGCCCGGCGTGACGACCGTCCCGTTCGCCGTGACCGCGGAGGAGCCCGGGTTCCACGTCTTCAGGGCGGTGATCGAGCCCGACGAGGATCGCTTCGCGCAGAACAACGCAGCCGATGCGTACGTGCTCGTCACCGGCGAGCCGCAGGTGCTCGTGGCCACCGATGACGCCGAGCGCGCCGCCGACCTCGTCGCCTCGCTGGGCGAGGGCAGCCTCCAGGTGACCGTGGTGCCGGCGGACGGCGTTCCGCCCTCGCTCACCACGCTCGCGGGCTACGACTCGGTGGTGCTCGACAACGTATCGGCCGACGACCTGGGAGAGACCGCCATGGCCTCGCTGCAGGTCTACGTGCGCGACCTCGGACGCGGCCTCGTGATGATCGGCGGCCGCGAGAGCTATGGGGCGGGCGGGTACATCGACACGCCGATCGAGGAGACGCTCCCCGTGTACATGACGGTCCGCGACCGCGAGCGCTCGCCGGACGTGGCGATGGTCGCCGTGGTCGACAAGTCAGGCAGCATGGCCGACTGCCACTGCACCGGCGACGCGCGAGACCAGGCAAACCCGTCCGGGCAGCGCGGATTCGAGAAGGTCGACATCGCCAAGGAGGCGATCCTGCGGGCGGCCGAGGCGCTCGCGCCGACCGACATGCTCGGCGTGGTCGCCTTCGACCAGAACGCGCACTGGGCCGTGCGCACGGCACCGATCGACTTCGGGGCGCTCGAGGCGGGGCTCGGCTTCGCCGCCGACGGCAACACGAACATCTTCGCGGGGCTCCAGGCCGCGTACGACGACCTCGTGAACAACCCCGCCACCCTGCGCCACATCATCCTCATCACCGACGGCTGGTCGCAGTCGGGCGCCTACGATGAGCTGCTCGAGGACATGCGGGCCGCGGGCATCACGCTGTCCACCATCGGCACCGGCGGCGGGTCGGCTCGGATCCTCCAGGAGCTCGCCGAGGAGTCGGGCGGCCGCTACTACGACGCTACCGACGCGACCACCATCCCGGACATCTTCCTGCGCGAGACGATCCGCACCGCCGGGGAGCAG
>JBDTWT010000145.1:0-4336 GCA_040006555.1 Chloroflexota bacterium | reverse complement strand
GCGGCGCGCGCGGCTCCAGCTCCCGGTGCGCCGCGATGAGCGGAGCGAGGGAGGGATCGGCCAGGAGGGCCGCGATCGCCTCGGCGGCATCGGTCGGTCGGGCGGTCAGCATCGGCTCCTCCAGCGCATCGGCAAACCGAACAGACGTTCGGATTGGGAACATACCATGGCGCTGTGCACGCTCGTGAGCCGATGCGACAGGTCGCGTGTCGCGTCTAGACTTGGCCTCGATGACGGGAATGGAGCTTCCGGCCGACGCACCGCGACCCGCGCCGCAGCGCCCTCGCCTCCGGATGCCCGCGACGCGTGGGAGCATCGCGTGGATGGCGGTCGTCGTGATCATCGGCGCGTTCCTGGCCGTGCAGTTCGGTCGGCAGATCTACACGAACTGGGAGACCGGACAGCGAGCGAACGAGATCCGGGCGGAGATCGCCGCGCTGGAGGCATCGAACGCGGACCTGCGCCGCGAGCTCCAGTACCTCCAGAGCGACGCCTACATCAGCGCTGAGGCGCGGCGCCTCGCGAACCTGGGGATCCCCGGCGAAGAGGTGCTGATCATCCCGCCTGGCGCGGAGGAGCCGCTCCCCGAGGCGCTGGCAGCAGGCCCCGCCCCCGGTCCGCTCCTCGAGCAGTGGGTCGAGCTCTTCTTCGGCCGGCCTGACTGAGCGCGTGCGGGCGCAACGCCGCTCCGTAGCGGCGCGCTCTCGACAGATCGAGCGATATGCACGCGACGCCGCTCGGCGGTGCCGTTCTCGCGATGAATCGAGTGCCCCGCAGCGTGAGGGGCGCGCGGGCGTGACGCTCGTGCAGGGCCGCGCTCGATACATCGCGCGGATGCAGCGCAGGACGAGGCTACGGTGAATTGCGCTCGATACATCGCGCCAAGGCGTGAGCCGCGGCTATGCCTTGACGCGCGGACCCGCCGAACGGACCTCCTCGGGAACCGCCTCGGCGTAGGACTCGAAGTTCTCGACGAACATCCTCGCGAGGTCCTGCGCCTTCGCGTCGTACGCGGCTGGATCCGCCCACGTGTCGCGGGGTCGGAGGATCTCGGACGGCACACCAGGCACCTTCGTCGGAACCTCGACGCCGAAGACCGGATCCGTCTCGTACTCCACGTTCTTCAGCTTCCCGTTGAGCGCGGCGCGGACCATGGTCCGCGTGTGCTCGATCCGCATCCGATGGCCGATCCCCACGGGTCCGCCCGTCCAACCGGTGTTCACGAGCCAGACGGGAACGTCATGCGTCTCGAGGCGCTCGGCGAGCATCTGCGCGTACTCCCCGGGATGCCTCGGCAGGAACGGCGCGCCGAATCCCGCCGAAAAGGTCGCGCGGGGCTTTGTGACGCCGATCTCGGTCCCGGCCAGCTTGGCGGTGTAGCCGCTGATGAAGTGGTACTGCGCCTGGGCTCGGGTCAGTCGGCTGATCGGGGGCAGGATCCCGAAGGCATCCGCCGTCAGAAAGACGACGTTCCGAGGATGGCCGGTCATGCCGGTCGGATCCGCATTGCCGATGAACTCGAGCGGATACGCGCCGCGCGTGTTCTCGGTGAAGCGCTCGGAGTCGAGGTTGAGCTCGCGGGTCCGCTCGTCGAGGTCGACGTTCTCGAGGATCGTGCCGAACCGGCGAGTGGTCGCGAAGATGTCCGGCTCGTACATCGGCGACAGGCGGATGGTCTTGGCGTAGCAGCCACCCTCGAAGTTGAAGAGGCCATCGGCGCCCCAGCCGTGCTCGTCGTCGCCGATGAGGCTGCGCTCCGGATCGGCCGACAGAGTGGTCTTGCCGGTGCCCGACAGGCCGAAGAAGATCGCGGGGTCGCCCGCCTTGCCGACGTTGACCGATGAGTGCATCGGCAGCGCCGCCTCCTCCGGCATGAGGTAGTTCATGACGGTGAAGGCGCCCTTCTTTATCTCGCCGGCGTACTCGGTGCCGACGATGAGGATCTCCATGCGTTCGAGATGCAGCACGATCGCCGTCTCGCTGCGGACGCCCTCCGTGGCCGGATCGGCCTTGAACGAAGGCACGTCGAGGATCGTGAAGTTCGGCGCGAAGCTCTCGAGGTCCTCGAGCGGCGGCCGGCGGAAGAGGTTGCGCGCGAAGATGCTGGCCCAGGCGGTCTCCGTGAAGACGCGGAGCGATCGCCGATGCTCCGGGTGGGCGCCGATGTACATGTCCTGGCCGTAGATCGGCCGGTCGGCCATGTAGCGGAGCAGGCGCGTGCGGAGCCTGTCGTAGTGCTCCTCGTTGATCGGGTGGTTGACCGGGCCCCACCAGATCTTGTCCCGGGTCGTCGGCTCGCGGACAACGAACTTGTCCTGCGGCGAGCGCCCGGTGTGCTTGCCGGTGCGAACGACCAGCGAGCCATGGGCCGAGACGAGCCCCTCGCCGTTGCGGATCGCGTGCTCATAGAGCTCGGCGGTGGAGAGGTTGCGGTACGTCGGCTCGATCGAGGGAGCGCTCGGTCGAAGCTGTGTGGTGGTCACGGTCTCCTCCTTACGTCCGCCCCGCGTCATGCGCCGGGGTCGGCCATGTGAGTCGACCGGCCGCGCGTCCCGGGGTCTCGGAGAAGGTGCCGGGAGTCGGCTTCCACGGTCTCTGCGTACGCCTGCGGTATCAGCATGTCGCGTTCCCGCACGTTCCGCAGAGTGTACCGCCTCGGATCCTCAGCCGGCTCTGGCGATCACCTCTTCGCCGAACCGCTCGATCGAGTCGCTGTCGGCGACGTTCGGCAGCACGATGAACACGCCCTGCGACCCCGCTTCGGACAGCGCACCCAGTCGCTCCAGGAGCGTGGCGGCATCGGCGATGGCGCCGCTCTGTCCGCGAGGTGGCGTCAGCTCGAGCCCGCAGTAGCGCTCGATCTCGTCGTAGTTGCGGCCCTCCGCCTCGCAGTGGCGTCGCAGCACGTCGAGCTTGTGGCGCATGACCTCGGGGTCGCCGGTCGTCTGGTGGGTCGCATCGGCGTATTTCGCCACCAGCTTGAGCGTCTTGCGCTCGCCTCCGCCGCCGATGAGGATCGGCGGATGCGGTCGCTGCACGGGTGGCGGGTTGTCCATCTGCTCGGTGAGGGTCGTGTGCCTGCCCTCGAACGCGCCGGTCTCGCCCTTCCAGGCTCGGTGGGCGATCTGAAGAAGATCCTCGAGCATCTCGAAGCGCTCCGCGATCGGCGGGAAGCGGACACCGAAGGCCGCATGCTCGCGTTCGTTCCACGCGGCGCCGACGCCGAAGTAGGACCGCCCGCCCGACAGCACGTCGAGCGTCGACGCCTGCTTGACGAGGACCGCCGGATACCGATACGTCACGCCGGTGACCAGCGTGCCCAGCTTGATCCGCTCAGTGGCCGCGGCGAGGTAAGCGAGCGTCATCCAGCCCTCCAGGAGCGGATCCTCCCATCGGCGCAGCTGGATGAAGTGATCCCACACCCAGATCGAGTGGAACCCCGCCTTCTCCGCGCGCCGGCCGATGTCGGCGACGTGCCTGCCCATGTCGGCAGGCCCACCGGACCAGTTGAAATCGTTGATCTCCAACCCGAACTTCACGCTGATCTCCTGCTGGGACGTCTCGCGGGGTGTGTCAGAACGATACGCGACAGACCAGGTGCGGCGAGCAGCCCAAGCAGGTGACCGCCTGCTATAACGTCGTCTCGGAGTCGGTGGCAGGCACGTTCCTGTTCCACCCGGAGCACAGCCACTGGCACATCGACCACGTCGCGCTGTTCGAGGTCCGCCGCGGGAGTCCCACCGGCCCGGTGGTCGGTGGCAACTCGATCAAGACGACCTTCTGTCTCATCGACCTGTACAAGCTCGAAGACAACTCGCCCAGCTCCGAGCGCGTGTTCTTCGACTGCTACGACAGCTTCCAGGGGATCAGCGCCGGCTGGGTCGACCAGTACCACCAGGCGACATCGGGGCAGCAGGTCGATCTCACCGGCGTCCCCGACGGGAACGACTACTACCTCGTCTCGACCGCGAACCACGCGGGCATCTTCAACGAGGTCGACAAGACGAACAACACGGCCTGGGTGAAGTTCTCCCTGACCAGCGATAGCAAGGGCAACCGGAAGGTGACCGTCACCGGCCACTCGCCGTGCGATACGCCGGGCCTCTGCGGAGAGCACAGCACGAACCGCTGAGTACGTGGGGCGGTGCTCCTGCGCCGCCCTCACGCAACGATCGGGAAGGTCGCTCCCCAGGGAGCGGCCTTCTTTCGTCCGCTCGCCAGTTTGACCCTGCGACGACCGCATCGGTATCCTGCGAACTCGTGGCGGAGTAGCTCAGTGGTAGAGCAGGGGACTCATAAGCCCTTGGCCGGTGGTTCGAATCCGCCCTCCGCTACC
>JBDTWT010000144.1:0-4433 GCA_040006555.1 Chloroflexota bacterium | reverse complement strand
GAGCGCGGCAACGTGCTGCTCATCGACTTCGGCTGCATCGTGGACGGCTATCGGTCCGACATGACCCGTACCGTCGCCGTCGGTGAGCTGCCCGCCGACGTGCGCCGCTACCACGACGCCGTTCGCGAGGCGCAGGCGGCCGCCATCGACGCGCTGGCGGTCGGCGCCGATGGCCAGGAGATCGACGCCATCGCCCGCCGACGAATCGAGGCGGAGGGCGTGGAGGCGTATGGGCACGGACTGGGCCACGGCATCGGCCTGGAGGTCCACGAGCCGCCGAGCCTGCGCAGGGCGAGGCCATCCACGCTCGAGGAGGGCATGGTCTTCAGCGTGGAGCCGGGGATCTACCTGCCGGGCGTCACCGGCATCCGCATCGAGGACATCGTCGCGCTGGAACCCTCGGGGCCGCGCCTCCTGACGAATTCGCCGCGCGAGCCGGTCGTCGTCGGCTAGGCCTATCCTGTGGCGCGCACGCATCGGTCCAGCAGCGGGAGAGGCGATTGATCAGCACCGGGGACGTCAAGAAGGGCGTCATCATCGAGCTCGACGGGCAGCTCATGAAGGTCCTCGACTGGACGCACATCAAGATGGCCCGCGGCTCGGCGCAGGTCCGCATGAAGCTGCAGAACGTGCGCAAGGGCGACATCGTCGAGCGAACGTTCCAGGCCGGGACCCGGTGGCCCCGTGCGCGGGTGGAGCAGCGCCGGGTGCAGTACCTGTACTCCGACGGCGGGACGTACCACTTCATGGACAACGAGACCTACGACCAGTTCGCGATCGGCGCCGCGATGCTGGGCGACGACGCGAAGTTCCTGAAGGACAACACCGAGGTCTTCGTCTCGAGCCACGAGAGCGAGGTGCTCGGGGTCGACCTGCCGGTGACCGTCGACCTGCGCGTGACGCAGACCGATCCGGGCTTCGCCGGCGACACCGCGACCGGGGCGAAGAAGGCCGCCACGCTCGAGACCGGGCTCGTCGTCCAGGTCCCGCTGTTCGTGAACGAGGGGGACACGCTCCGCATCGACACCCGGACCGGCGAATACGTCACGCGCCTCCAGTGAGCCGATGAGCCAGGATCAGCCCACGCTGTGGGACGACGTGGCGACGGAGCGACCGACCACCGCCCACAGCGCGCCCCCGTCCCGTGCCGCGCGCCCCGCGCCACGAATCCTGCGGGTCAGCGACCTCAATCGACAGGTGCGGGGCCTCCTGGATGCCGATCCCATGCTTGCCGACGTCTTCGTCGAGGGCGAGGTGAGCCAGCCATCCTTCCCGCCCTCCGGGCATTGCTTCTTCACCCTGAAGGACGCGAACAGCCAGATCCGCGCGGTCTGCTTCCGGGAGCAGCTCGAGCGCGCGACGATCCGCCCGGTGCACGGCATGAACGTCATCTGCCGCGGCCGGGTGCGCGCCTACGAGCCACAGGGCACCTATCAGCTCTACGTCGAGACCATCACGCCCGCCGGCGCCGGGGACCTCCACGCCCGATACGAGGCGCTGCGCGTCCAGCTGGCCGCCGCCGGGCTGTTCGAGGAGGGCCGCAAGCGGCCGATCCCGCGGTGGCCGCGCCGGATCGGCGTGGTGACCTCGCCGGTCGGTGCGGTGTGGCGCGACATCACCAACGTCCTGCGCCGCCGCTACCCGCTGTGCGAGCTCGTCCTGTCGCCCAGCGTCGTGCAGGGCGCCACCGCCGCGCCGGCCATCGTGCGCGCGCTGCAGCGCCTCTACGCGCAGGCCGATCTCGACACGATCATCCTCGCGCGCGGCGGAGGGTCGCTGGAGGACCTGTGGAGCTTCAACGACGAGCGCGTCGTCCGTGCGGTGGCCGACTCGCCGGTGCCGATCATCGTCGGGGTCGGGCACGAGTCGGACGTGACGCTGGCCGACTTCGCCGCCGACCTGCGCGCGCCGACGCCGAGCGCCGCCGCCGAGCTTGCCACCCCCGACGCCACCCAGCTCGCCACCATCCTCGGCCGGCTGCGCGACCGGGCGTCCGGGGCGCTGATGGGCTGGGCCACGCAGCGGCGACGGCTGCTCGACGCGGAGCGGCGTGCGTTGGTCGGCCTGGCCCCGGACTTCGACGCCGCGCGGCAGCGCACGGCCGACTACGTCGACCGCGCCGGCCGTGCCGTTGATGACCGAGTGCAGCGGCACCGGATGCTGCTGACCGCGGCCGGAGACTCGTTGCGAACGCTCTCACCGGCCGCGACGCTCCAGCGCGGCTACGCGGTGGCGCGAACGCCCGACGGGCGGATCGTCCGCGACGCCAAGGAGGTCTCGGCGGGCGACGAGCTGCGCGTGATCGTGGCACGGGGCAGCGTGCACACGCGCGTGGAGCGCGCCCGCCCCGACGGCACGGAGGAGCTCCTCGCATGATCGACGACGCCCGCCTGGACGTCCTGAACGACGAGGAGCTCGCGCGGCGTCCGTTCGACGAGCTCGTCGCGGCGCTGCAGCAGACCGTCCAGCGTCTCGAGAGCGGCAGTGCCGGCCTGGAGGAGAGCATCAAGCTCTACAAGCAGGGGCTGCGCCTCCACGCCGCGTGCGATACCCGCCTGCGTGAAGCCGAGCTGACGATCACCGAGCTCGGCCGGCGCGGGGTGACCGCAGCGGAGCCGGAGCCGGAGCCCTCCGCCGGCGAGTGACAGGACGGACGCGCCGTGCGTCGGAAGGGGCATCCCGAGCGCGTCCGCCATATAATTTTCCGGCCATTCGAGAGGACCACGCCAGTTGACCATGCTCGAGACAATCGGCGAGCCCAGCGACCTCCGCGGCCTCTCGCCGGCGGAGTTGGAGACGCTCGCCGCCGAGCTGCGCGACAAGATGATCCGCACCGTCCAGCGCACCGGCGGGCACCTGGCGAGCTCGCTCGGCGCCGTCGAGATCGCGCTCGCGCTGCATCGCGTCATGGACTCACCCCGGGATCGGATCGTGTGGGACACCGGGCACCAGGCCTACGCCCATAAGCTGCTCACCGGCCGCTCGGAGCGCTTCGACACGCTGCGCCAGGTGGACGGCATCGGCGGCTTCCCCCGCCGGTCGGAGAGCGAGCACGACGTCTTCGACGGTGGCCATGCCGGCACCGGGGTGAGCATCGGCGTGGGGCTGGCGGCCGCGAGGGACCTGCATGACGCGGAGGATCCCGCCCGCAGCCAGCGCATCGCCGTCTGCGTCGGGGATGCGGCGCTGGGCTCCGGCCTGACGATGGAGGCGCTCAATCACCTGGGGCACCGGAAGGCCCCGCTGCTCATCGTGCTCAACGACAACGAGATGAGCATCAGCCCGTCGGTCGGCGGCCTGTCGACGCGCCTGAACAAGCTGCGCCTCTCGCGCGCCTACCAGGACACGAAGTCGGCGACCGTGCGCGCCCTGCCGCGCGTGCCGCTCCTCGGCAAGCCCGCGTTCGACCTGCTGGCGTGGGCCAAGGAGGGATTCAAGCGCAGCTGGGCGAAGGTCGGCTTCTTCGAGGACATGGGCATCACTTACATCGGGGTGCTGGACGGGCATGACCTCCAGGAGCTCGAGGCGGCCTTCGACGCCGCGTTCCAGCTGCGGGCCCCGGTCCTCGTGCACGTGAAGACCACCAAGGGGAAGGGCTACGCCCCGGCGGAGGAGGACAGCATCAGCTTCCACGGCGCCTCGCTGCCGCCGATCGACCTGTGCCTCATCGATCCCACGGAGGAGCCGCTGCCGGCCGCATCCGCCCCGCAGCGCAAGGCGAAGACGTACACCCAGACCTTCGTCGAGGAGCTCATCCGCCACGCCGAGACCGATCCGCGCGTCTGCGCCATCACCGCCGGCATGCCGACCGGCACCGGGCTCATGCGGTTCGCCGAGCGATTCCCGAAGCGATTCTTCGACGTCGGCATCGCGGAGCAGCACAGCGTGACGATGGCCACCGGGCTCGCGCTCGCCGGACTGCGACCGGTGGTCGCCCTCTACTCGACCTTCAGCCAGCGGGCGTTCGACGGCATGGTCCACGACGTCTGCCAGAACGACGTGCCGGTGCTCCTCGCCCTGGACCGGTCGGGGCTCGTCGGCGAGGACGGCACGAGCCACCAGGGCATGTTCATGTTGCCCGCCATGCGCGCGCTGCCGAAGCTCGTCATCGGCTCGCCGAAGGACGAGCAGGAGATGCGGGACATGGTGGTGACCGCCCTCGGTCACGCAGGCCCGGTCAGCCTGCTCTACCCACGCGACGCCGGCGAGGATCTGCCGGATCGCACCGGAGCTCCCCTCGAGATCGGCCGCGGCGAGGTGCTGCAGTCGGGCACGGACCTGCTGATGGTCGGGTTCGGGCCGATCGTCCAGCGCCTGCTCGCCGTGGCGCGCGAGCTCGATGCGTCCGGGGTGTCCGCTACGGTCGTCAACGCCCGCTGGGCAAAGCCGCTCGACGAGGCGCTCATCGCGGAGCACGCCGCCGGCAAGCGGCT
>JBDTWT010000143.1:0-4543 GCA_040006555.1 Chloroflexota bacterium | reverse complement strand
GGTGCCCTGGAATGGCCCGGCTGGGCGCGAAGCGGCAGGACGGAAGCCGATGCGCTCGCGGCGCTCGCGGCCTACGCCCCGCGCTACGCGAAGATCGTCGGAGAGCGCGCCGGATTCGTCGAGCCCGCGGACGCCTCCGACTTCGAGGTCACCGAGCGCCTGGATGGCGGCGCGACCACCGAGTTCGGTGCCCCGGGGGCGATCCCGAAGGCGGATGAGCGTCCGTTGGACGCGGACGAGCTGCAGCGACAGCTGGCGCTCCTCGACGCCGCGTGGAACGCGCTGGACCGCGCCGCGAAGGCCGCACGCGGCGCCACGTTGCGCAAGGGCCCCCGGGGCGGCGGTCGCACGCTGCCCAAGATCCTGGAGCACGTCGTCGGCGCCGAGACGGGCTACCTCTCGAGCCTCGGGGCCCGCTCCCGCGGCGCAAGCGACACGCCCGAGCTCCGCAGCGTGGGAAGGGAAGCCATCACGGCCGCCTCGCGGTACGAGCCCATCGCCAACCCGAGCGCGGTGAGGAAGCGCTGGCCGCCCCGCTACTTCGTCCGCCGTTCCGCGTGGCACATCCTCGACCACGTCTGGGAGATCGAGGACCGCGCGCGGCCCGCCGACGCTGACCCCGTCTGACGACGCGCGAGGGCCGCCGGACTCTGCCGGCGCCCACGACGGCGAGCCTTCAGCTCAGGTTCGGTGCAGCCAGAAGCCGATCGTGACCCTGAGCCACCAGCTGCGCAACCTGCCGAGCTCGCTCATGCGGCGAGCCTCGTCCACCACCCGCAAGGTGGCGTTAAGGCGATGGCAAGGGCCCGTCAGGCCCCGGCCGCGTTGGCGGCGCTAGGCGAGCAAGGCGCGGCTGCCGCCCGGCGAGCCGAGGACCGCTGTCGACGTGTCGGGCAGGGCGAGCTGAGGGGCGCCGCCCGCCGGTGCCGCGGGCGCCGGTGGGGCAGGCGCCGGAGCGGCAGGCGCGAGCGCCACCGCGCCACCACCGGGCGCCAGGACGCAGACGAAGTAGCTCGTCGCGCCCACGACGGTCTGCGCGCAGCCGATCGAGCCGAGCGAGCCGTTCGACAGGATCGCGTTGTGAGCCGCGCTGCCCTGCCAGCCGCGCACCGCGTCACCGACGGGATCGGCGCTTCCGAAGTTGTATGCGAGCACCTCGGAGGTCCCCGCACGCATGAGGTTGTGGGTCATGCAGGTGGGGCACGCGCTGATCTCAATGACGCGCTGGTGTGCGATCGAGTGCAGGCCCGCGTCCAGCGTGCGGGGGAAATACGACGCCGCGACGGCACCGGTGAGACCGCCGTCGGCGTTCACCGGCGTCGTCATCGCCAAGACCAGACCGAGCGCAACGACGACACGCTGGACGGCCGCTCGGTTCGCCCCCAGAGCACCCGCGAACGGGCGCAGATAGGTTCGATTTGGCACATTCATGCCGACCATTGTCCGGGCCGCCGTCAAATCGCACAAACGTGCGGCTGAGTCACATCACCTATGTGTTGATTTCGCAGCGACCAGCCAAACGGCCCCGGGGACGCCGCGGTCCGCGTGCGAAGCGCCATCGACGAGCGTGGCCTCACGCGTGGCGCCGAGCGTTCGACGGCTTGGTCGGCGGACATAAACTATGACGCGCATTGCGGACGCCCGTGGGGCGGACGGTCAGGGACGCGGCGTGCCGTACCAGATCATCGGCTGCCAGGTGTAGGACTGCGTCCCGGCGACTCTCAGCCGGCCAGCCGTGAGATCACGCGACCGTCGGGGGCAACGGCAACCGCGGACGGCACGAGCGCCACGCCGTACTTGCGCGCCAGCCATCGGTGCTGTCGAACGTCCACGACCACCAGGTGCCGGCCCGCGGCCCGTATCTCGGCCTCGAAGCTGTGGCAGTCGGTGCACAGCGGATGGCCGAAGGCCACCACCACCTCGCCCGTGGGTGGCGTACGAAACCCGACCTCGAGCAGGTCGACCCGATCGAAGCTCTTCACCCGGATCCCCCGGAGGCGAGCGGCGATCTTGTAGATCCGGCACCCCGCGCAGAAGCCGGTGGTGGCCGCCAGGAGCGCGAGGCCCGCAACGAGGTAGCCGAGCGCCGCGCCGATCAGCGGCTGCCCGACGAGGTAGGCAACCGATGCGGCACCCAGCACGACCAGGCCCACCTGGTTGGCGAAGCGCGGTGGGCGGGAGTCCTCGATCGGCCCCTCGCCCACGCGGGGCTGGACGAGCTCGAAGTACGCGAGGCACGGGAGACAGTACTGGCGACCGAATCGCAGGCCGATCGCAAGCTGGGCCGCGAGCAGCGCGAGGATCGGCCAGAAGCCGCTGAGCACGGCGACGAGCGACAGCACGCCGACGGTGGCCTGGTTGAAGCGAGGCGCCCGAGCGTCGATGACGTCGAGGTCTCGATACGGGTGTGCGGTACGAGGGGCGGGAGTTGGCATGGATCGGCTCCTGGGCATTCGGCGAGAAGGGATGGGCGCGGAGGGGGCGGTGACAGGAACCGGTGCGGCTGTGGCTGGCGGTCAGGCGCTGGGCCGGATGGCGCTCAGCGCGAAGGGCTCCTTCCGCCTAGGGACAGGAGCAAGAGGGACCGTAACGGACTGCCGGCGCGCGCATCAGGGCCCCAGCCTAGTCGCAGGGGTGTGCCCGCGCAAGCGCGGCTGCCGCCCGGCGGCCGATCACGTTCGCCGCGCGAGCGTCAGTCCGACGATGCGCGACACCACCAGCGCCAGGTACATGACGCCGGCGACCATCTCCGTCATCACCAGCGCACGCGCCTGCGGCTGGATGGGGATCACGTCGAAGCCGCCGCGGTCAGCCGACGGCGGCCGGCTCCATCTGCTCGACCCACTTCCGCCGCCACTCGGGTGCCGGGAATGGATTCGCGAAGTAGTCCGTTTCCTTGACGATCTTCCCGTCGGCGTCGGTCTCGATGATCGAGATGAAGCTGACGGGTGTGCCGTCGCCGTAGTCGATGGTGCTCTCCGCGACCCACGCCTCGCCGGGCTTCAGGATGCGACGAAGCGTCATCTTCGGCGCCGTTCCGGTCGCCCCCTCGTAGTTCTGGTTCACGGCTGCGATGTTGTCGCGGCCGCGGATCCGCTCGCCGGACTGAGGCCACTCCTGGACCATGTCCGGGGCTGCCAGCTCTGAGAACGTTCGCGCGAGCCCCTCGATGTCGCCCGCCGAGTACATGTCTCGGAGCTTCCGTTCCAGTTCGTTGTTGTCCATGAGTCGCCTCCTCGCTCGGGTCGCGTGGCGGACCGCCACCGGTCGGAGGCCGCGCGGCATCGCACTGAGAGTGTGCTCCCGCCGTGGCATCACGTCGAGTGCGCCGCCGCCTCCTCACAACGACGCTAGGTGTGGGCACCTGCGGTCGGACTGCGGCGCAACGTGGCGCCTCGAGTCGGACTGGTCGGCCTCGCTCCATGCCGTCCGCCGTCGAATCGGAGCGGTCCGCCGGGCTGATGCAAGAAAGTGGCGGTGAGAGGCGCCCATCCCGTACCCTACGTCGCCTGACCGCGGTATGACTCCCGAGTGCCCCGAAGGAGGCCACATCCCCATGGACGTTCGACGTACCCGTGCCCGTGCCAATGCGCTCCCCCACCACCGGCTTCTCCGAGGCCCACTCGCCGTCGCCGCGACCGTCGCGCTGGTCCTGAGCGCGTGCGGTGATACGGCGGCACCAACCACCGGTGGGGGTGATGACGACGTCATCACCGTCTTCGGGGCCTACGCGACACAGATCGAGGAGCCGTGGGACGGCGTGATCCACAGCGCACTGGAGGCCGAGGCCGAGGCGGGGCGGATCGAATACACCTTCACCGATGACATCGGCTATGCCGGCGACATGGAGCGCGTCCTTCGCGAGACCGCCGAGCAGGACCAGCCCGACATCATCTTCGGGGACGCCTTCGGCAACGAGGAGGCCGCCCGTGCAGTGGCCGCCGAATACCCCGACATCGCCTTCGTCTTCGGGTCAGGCGGCGGGCCAGCGGAGCCGAACTTCTCCGTCTTCGACAACTGGATCCACGAGCCCGCGTACCTCGCCGGAATGATCGCGGGCGGCATCACCGAGTCGAACGTGATCGGCGTCGTGGGTGGCTATCCGGTGCCGGAGGTCAACCGCATCGTGAACGCCTTCATCGCCGGCGCGCAGTTCGTCAACGGCGACGTCGAAGTCAAGGTCACCTTCCTCAACAGCTGGTTCGACCCGGCCGCCGCCAAGGAGGCCGCCCTGGCGCAGGTCGGTGCCGGAGCCGACGTGCTGTATGCAGAGCGCTTCGGCGTGATCGAGGCCGCGCAGGAGAACGACCTCGTCGCCATCGGCAACATGAGCGACCAGGAGTCGCTGGCGCCGGGGCACGTGGCGACGAGCGTGACCTGGAACATGGGGCCGACCGTGGAGTACGTCATCGACCAGGTCATCGCCGGCTCATACACGGCGCAGGACCTCAAGGACTTCTCGATGGTCGGCAAGGGCGGCGCCGCGCTGGCGCCGATCAACGCCGACGTGCCGGGCGGCATCCCGGAGGCGCTGGCCACCGAG
>JBDTWT010000142.1:0-4555 GCA_040006555.1 Chloroflexota bacterium | reverse complement strand
GTGGTCGTGCTGCCTTGCTGCGAGTCCGAAATGGTCGAGCCGCCGAACCCGTCGCTACGCCGGGTACGCAGTGGTGCCGAAGGTGCACACCAGGCAACTCGAGCGCCTTCTGCCGCACGCCGGGAAGGGCTGACCGATGGCCAGGGTCAAGCGCGGCGTCGCCGCGCATCGGCGCCACAAGCGCCTGCTGAACCAGGCCGAGGGCCGCAGGGGGACGCGCTCCAAGCTCATTCGGCCTGCCCGTGAGGCGCTCCTGCATGCGCTCGTCTACGCGTATCGCGACCGGCGAGACCGCAAGCGGGACATGCGCCGGCTGTGGATCGAGCGCATCAACGCCGCGGCGCGCCAGCACGGCGTGCCGTACGGCCGCCTCATCGCCGGCCTCAAGGCCGCGGGCGTGGAGGTCGACCGCAAGGTCCTCGCCGACATGGCGGTGCGTGAGCCGCTCGCCTTCGCTGCGGTGGTCGAGACCGCCAGGGGCTCCTTTACCAGCTGACCGGCGTTCCGGTTCGTTGAGAACGCCGGTCTCCGACCCCCTTTCCGCATTCGCGGGACGGGGGTCGTTCTGTTATCCCATGATGGCTGAGCATGACGATGGATGAGTTGAGGACAGGGGTCGAGGCACTTCGCGCCGAGGCCCTCGCGCGCCTGGCGGAGGCCGGCGACAGCGCGGCGGTGGAGCGCCTGCGCGGTGAGCTGCTCGGCCGCTCCGGACGGCTCACGGCGCTTCTGAAGCAGCTCGGGGCCGTGCCGGCCGACGTGCGCCCGGCGCTCGGGAAGCGTGCGAACGAGGTGCGACGCGAGCTGGAGGCCGCGATCGACGCGCGGATGACGGAGATGCGCGGCGGCGACCTCGAGGCCCGCCTGGACGCGGAGGCGATCGACATGAGCGGCCCCGGGCGGCCGGTGCGCATCGGTCACCTCCACCCGGTGCAGACGCTCATGCGCGACCTGCGCGAGATCTTCCACGCCTACGGCTTCGAGGTGTTCGAGGGGCCCGAGGTCGAGACCGAGGAGTTCAACTTCGAGCTGCTCAACATCGGCGTCGACCACCCCTCGCGCGACCTGTGGGACACGCTCTACGTCGCGGAGCCCGGGAGCGTCGAGGCCGGCGAGCCCCGGGCGGCGAGCGACGGCACGATCCTGCGCACTCACACGTCGCCGGTGCAGGTCCGCGCGATGCGCGCGCTCGAGCCGCCCATTCGAGTCCTGGCCCCGGGGCGGTGCTTCCGCTACGAGGCGGTGGACGCGAGCCACGGCTTCGAGTTCTTCCAGGTCGAGGGCCTCGTCGTCGACCGCGACACGAGCCTTGCCGACCTGAAGGGCATGCTCGAGGAGATCGCGCGGGCCCTCTATGGCCGAGACGTGCGGACCCGGTTCCGACCCGGCTACTACCCGTTCACCGAGCCGTCGGTCGCGTTCGACATCGGCTGCCTCGTCTGCGGCGGCTCGGGTTGCGGCGCGTGCGGCCGCTCGGGCTGGATGACGATCCTCGGGGCCGGCATGGTGCACCCGACGGTGATCCGCAGCGGCGGCTACGACCCGGACGAGTACCAGGGCTATGCCTTCGGCATGGGGCCGGACCGCATGACGATGCTGCGCCACGGCATCGGCGACATTCGCCTGCTGTTCAGCGCGGACCTGCGCTTCGTCACGCAGTTCGCGGAGGGACGCTAGGTGCGCGTGCCACTCTCATGGCTCCGCGAGTACGTGGACGTCACCCTCGGGCCGCGCGAGCTCGCCGACGAGCTGACGACGCGCGGCATGGAGGTGAGCGCCATCGAGCAGGGGGGCACCGGCTGGACCGATGTCGTCGTCGGGCGGCTGCTGGACGTGAAGCGCCATCCGAACGCGGACACGCTGTGGCTGACTCGCGTCGAAGTGGAGGCCGGCGTGGAGCCGCTCGAGATCGTGTGCGGCGCGCAGAACCTGGAGCTCGGACAGCTGGTTCCGGTCGCGCGCGTCGGCGCGGTGCTGCCGGGCGATCGCCGCATCGAGCGCACGAAGATCCGCGGCGTGGTGAGCAACGGGATGCTGTGCTCCGCCATCGAGCTCGGCCTCGGGCCCGACGCCGATGGGATCCACATCCTCGGTCACGGCGACGAGCTCCCGCTCGGCAGCCCGCTGGGCGAGGTGCTGGGCGAGACGGTGCTCGACGTCGACGTGAAGCCGAACCGCGGCGACGCGCTGAGCATGGTGGGCCTCGCCCGCGAGGTCGCCGCGTTCACCGGCAGCGAGCTCCGGATGCCGGCGATCGAGGTGCGGGAGGCACCCGACCCGACCGACGCGCACGTGAGCGTCCGGATCGAGGACCCGGAGCTCAACCCGCGGTTCGCGGCACGGTGGTTCGACGGCGTGGCGAACGGTCCCTCGCCGGACTGGATGCAGCGGCGGCTGCTGGCGGCCGGCATGCGACCGATCAGCGCCGTCGTCGACGTGACGAACTACGTGATGCACGAGCTCGGGCAGCCGATGCACGCTTACGACGCCGATGCGGTCCCCGACGGGCAGATCGTCGTGCGTCGGGCGCGCGCGGGCGAGACGCTCGTCACGCTCGACCACGTCGAGCGGCGGCTCGACGAGCGGATGCTCGTCATCGCGGATCGGGAGCGGCCGATCGGCCTCGCCGGGATCATGGGCGGTGCGTCGACCGAGGTCGGGCCGTCGACGACGCGCGTGATCCTGGAGTCGGCCATCTTCCACGGGCCGACGATCCGCAACACGGCCCGGCGGCTCGGCCTGCGCTCGGAGGCGAGCATGCGGCACGAGAAGGGCATCGGCCCGGACCTGCCGCGCGTCGCCGCCGACCGGGCCGCGCAGCTCATCGCCGAGATCACCGGCGCCAGTGTCGGTCGCGGCATCGTCGACAACGACCCGGACCCGAAACCCCCGCGGCAGGTGGAGGCGAGCGTCGAGCGCATGAGCCGTCTCCTCGGCATCGACCTGGATTGGGAGGGTGTCGGCGAGCTGCTGCGTCCGCTCGGGTTCGAGACCGCGGTGGAGGGGGACCGGCTCACCGTGATCGTCCCGAGCCACCGGCTCGACGTCGAGGGGCCGGCGGACATCGCGGAGGAGGTCGCCCGTGCCTTCGGCTACGAGCGAATCGCGGGGCGCCTCCCGCGCGCCGCGCTCCCGCCCTACCGCCCGGACCCGAGCGAGCCCCGCCAGGTGGTGCGTCGGATCCTCGCCGGACTCGGTCTCGACGAGGTGGTCACCCACGCGCTCATCGGCCCGGACGATCTCAGGCGGACGGAGCTGGACCCTGCCGCAACGAACCTCGTGCGGGTCTCGAACCCGTTGAGCGAGGAGCACTCGATCCTGCGGCCGAGCCTCGCGCCATCGGGGCTCGCGGCGCTGGCGGAGAACGCCCGACGTCGTCGTCCAGACGCCTGGCTCTTCGAGGTCGGCAAGGTGTACTGGTACAACCCCTCGGCCCCGACGCCGCGCGAGCGGGTCGCGGAGACCGCGGGCACGGGACGCTACGAGGGCTGGGAGCTCGGCATCATCCTGGCGGGCAGCGCCACCCCTCCCTCGCCGGGCACCGCGGCGCGGCCAGCGGACGTGGCCGACCTCAAGGGCATCGTCGACGCGCTGCACGACGCGCTGGGCGCACCCCGCCCGGCCTACCGCGCGGAGGATGCCGAGCGGCGCCATCCGCACCGACATCCGGGGCGCACCGGCGTGGTGTGCGATGCCGGCGGACGGCCGTACGGGTCGCTGGGCGAAGTGCATCCACGGGTCGTCGAGGCGTGGGGGCTGACGGGCCGCCCGGTGGACGCCTCGATCGACCTCGATCGTCTCTTGGCGCTCGTCCCTGAACGCCAACGGTCCAGGCCGATCCCGAGCCTCCAGCCGCTCGATCGGGACCTCGCCGTGGTGGTGGACGAGTCGACGCCGGTGGGGGAGGTGCTGCGAATCGCGCGCATGAGCGCAGGGCCGCTGCTCGACGAGCTCCACCTGTTCGACGTGTATCGCGGCGACCAGATCGGCCCCGGCCGAGTGAGCTACGCACTGGCGATGCGCTTCGCTCCGCAGCAGAGGGGCGACGAGCGGAGCGTGGAGAAGGCCCTCGACAAGGTCCGTGGCGCGCTCAGGCACCACCTGGGGGCGGAGATCCGATAGGAGGATCGGCTCCTTGTCGGGCCCGACGAGGCTGGTACCCTTCGGGCGCCCGAGATGCGGCTTCGCCGTGGCCTCGGCCTCGTATCGGCCTCGTCGAGGAGAGTGAAGCGTGGAGTTGCTGGCGCAGCTGAGCTGGGTGGATGTGGCGATCCTCGCCCTCCTGGCCTTCGGCATCTTCCTCGGCTTCACGCAGGGCGTCATCCGGTACCTGCTCAACCTGGGCGCCGTCTTCGTCGCCTTCATCGTCTCCGCGCAGCTGAAAGGGCCGATCGCCGACGTCCTGAGCGTCTGGCAGGCCTTCCCCGCCGAGGGCAGGGAGCTCTTCTTCTTCCTGCTCTTCTTCTTCGGCCTGGCGATCGGAGGGTGGTTCCTGATCCGCGCCTTCTTCAGCCGCGCTCGGCTGCCGGTGGGGGTGGTGCTCGACGGCGTGGCC
>JBDTWT010000141.1:0-4560 GCA_040006555.1 Chloroflexota bacterium | reverse complement strand
CAGGCCACCGACGGCGACTACCGCATCCATACCCCGCCGCGCGTGCTGACGCTCGAGGCGTCCATCGAGTTCATCGCCGCCGACGAGCTGGTCGAGGTGACCCCGACCGCGATCAGGCTGCGAAAGCGCCTCCTCGCGCAGCACGACCGGCGCCGGGCCGCCGGCGACGCCTTCGAGCAGCGCCAGGCCGCCACCCCGGCGGGCTGACGCGGCCCTCAGCCGCCCTCGCCCGTTCCCAACTCCGTCAAGCGGGCGCACGGAGCAGCGCCAGGAGCTGATCGTGGACCAGGCCGTTGCTCGCGAGCAGCCGCCCAGCGGTCCAGCTGGGCTGTCCTTCGAGGTTCGTCATCCGTCCCCCGGCGGCCGTGACCACCATGTAGGGCGCTGCCATGTCCCAGGGCGCGACGCCATCCTCGACCATCGCCTCGGCCGACCCGCCGGCGACCAGCATGTGCCCCCAGAAGTCGCCGAATCCGCGGTCGCGCCACGTCGCCCGAGTCGCCTCCGCAACGCGGCCATCGATGCTCAGCGCGCGGCCGTACAGCAGCTGGGCGTCCTCGAGGCTCGAGACCGACGACACGCCGATGCGCCGCTCGCCGCTCGCGCGACGACGCCAGGCGCCGCCCGAGGCGGTTGCCCACCAGCGCTCCCCCATCGCCGGAGCCGATACGACGCCAAGCACCAGCTCGCCATCGATGCGACAGGCGAGGAGGGTCGCGAAGACGGGGATGCCGCGCACGAAGTTGTTCGTCGCGTCGATCGGGTCGATGATCCACCCGGTCGCGGCACCGTCCGCATCGGCTCCGAACTCCTCGCCCATTACGCCGTGATCCGGGAAGCGCCCCGCGATGCGATCGCGGATGGCGCGCTCGACCTCGGTGTCGGCGACCGTGACGAGCGTGCGGTCCGCCTTGCGGCTGGCGACGACGCCGGACTCGAAGTGGCGGAGCGCCAGGGCATCAGTGTCGTCGAGCACTCCGTGAGCGAAGTCGGCGAGCTCGCGGACGAGCCGATCCCGGGCGGCCGTCACGCCGATCCGCTCGCCTCTGCCCGTCGCGCGCGCAGGACCTCCAGGACGCGCCCGAGCGGCATCTCGCGCGTGGCGAGGAGCACGAGCAGGTGATAGAGGAGGTCGGCCGCCTCGCCGGCCAGCTCCCCGTCGCTCCCGGCCAACGCGGCTCCCGCCGTCTCTCCCGCCTCCTCGACCACCTTCTCGGCCGGACGGCGAGGGCCGCCCGAGAGGAGGGACGCGGTGTACGAGCTCTCGGCATCCGCGCCACGGCGCCGGTCGATCAGGGCCGCGAGCTCCGGGAGGATGCCGGGGGCGTCGGCCTCCCCGAAGCACGTCCGCGTGCCCTCGTGGCAGGCGGGCCCGGCCGGCCGCACCCGGTAGAGGATCGCGTCGCCATCGCAGTCGGTGGCGAGCCCCGCGAGATGCATCACATTGCCGCTCGTCTCGCCCTTGCGCCACAGGCGGTCCCGGCTCGTTGACCAGAAATGCGCCTCGCCGGTTCGCTCGGTCGCCGCGAGGGCCTCGGCATTCGCCCACGCGAGCATGAGGACGGTGCCGTCGTCGGCGTCCTGGACGACCACGGGCAGCAGGCCGTCCCCGAACTGCGGCCGTCGGTCGGTCACCCAAGCCACGCGGCCACCTCCTCGATACTCGGTGGCGGCGTCGCGGGCCGGACCGGGACGCCACGCGCCGCCAGGTCGGCCTTGAGCGCCGGGATGGTGAGGATGCCGAGGTGCAGCAGCGAGGCGAGCAGCGCGGCCTGGGCACCGCCCGCCGTGAGCACCTCGACCACGTCCGCCGCGCTGCCCGCCCCACCCGAGGCGATGACCGGCGCTCGGACCGCGTCGGCGATGGTGCGGGTCAGCTCGAGGTCGTAGCCGCTGCGGGTCCCGTCGCGGTCGATGCTCGTGAGCAGCACCTCGCCCGCCCCGCGCTCGACCGCCTCGCGGGCCCACTCACGGGCGTCGCGACCGGTGGCCTCCGTCCCCGACACGCCGTGGACCTGCCAGGCCGGGCCCGCGCGGGCGGCGTCGATCGCAACGACCACCGACTGCGAGCCGAGCCGCTCGGCGATCCGGCCGATGAGTCCCGGGTCGCCCAGCGCGGCGCTGTTCAGGCTCACCTTGTCCGCGCCGGCACCGAGGAGCGCCGCGGCGTCGTCGTAGCTCGTCACGCCGCCGCCGACGGTGAGCGGGACGTCGAGCGCGCCGGCGGCCCGCGCGATCAGCTCGAGCATGGCCGGTCGTCGCTCGCGAGTGGCGGCGATGTCGAGGATCACGATCTCGTCAGCCCCCTCGGCGGCGTAGCGCGCGGCGAGCTCGACCGGGTCTCCCGCGTCGACGAGGTCCACGAAGCGGGTGCCCTTCACGACGCGGCCGTCTGCGACGTCCAGGCACGCGAGGAGGCGCGCGGCGAGGGGCATCAGGCCACCCCGGCCACGGGCTGGCCCGCCGCGACGAGGGCGTCCGCGATGCTGAGGGACCCGTCCACGAGCGCCAGTCCCACGACGGCGCCGTCCGCGCCGAGCGCCGCGAGCTGCCGCAGGTCGTCGGCGCTGCCGATCCCGCCCGCCGCAACGAGGCGGATCGCGGGCACGGCCGCACGGACCCGGGCGAGCAGCTCCCGGTTCGGCCCGCGGCGCGTGCCGTCCCGCCGCACGTCAGTAACGATGAGCTGGGCCACGCCGCCGCCGCTGAGCTCGATCGCGAGCTGAACCGGATCGGCCGCGGCGCTGCGCGTCCACCCATCCAGCGCGACCGACTCGCCGCGCACGTCGATCGAGATGGCGATCCGGCCGGGCCAGCGCGCCACCGCCGACTCGAGCAGATCTGGGCTCTCGATCGCGGCAGTGCCGAGCACCGCCACGTCGATGCCTGCGTCGAAGGCGGCTTCGACGTCCTCGAGGCGGCGCAGGCCACCACCCAGCTCGACCCGCACGTCCGGGGCCGACTCGTGGGCGATCCCCGCCAGCCGCGCCGCCAGCTCGAGATGCAGCGGACGCCCGGCACGGGCGCCCCCAAGGTCGACGATGTGCAGCCGGCGCACCCCGGCGCCGACCCACCCGGCGACGACCGGTGCCGGATCGGCGACGGATGCGGCTCGCCGCGCGAAATCGCCCTGGACCAGCCGCACGGCGATGCCATCCAGCAGGTCGACGGCGGGGATCAGGTCCACGACGCCGCCGTCGCGCGCGACGCATCGAGGAGCCCTGCGGCGAAGGCGCCGAGCAGCGCCCGTCCGAAGCCGCCGCTTTTCTCGGGATGGAACTGCGTTGCCGTCAGCGAGCCGCTGCGCAGCAGGCTCGGAAACCGGAAGCCGTCGACCTCGGTCGTGCCTACCACGACCTCGGGGTCCGCCGCGTCCAGCCAGTAGCCGTGGACGAAATATGCGTCCGCCCGTCGCTCGCCGCGAAGATCGACGGCGTTCCAGCCGATGTGGGGCACGATGCGCGGACCGCCATCCGCCAGGGCGGGAAAGGCCCGACAGCGGCCGGACAGCAGGCTGAGCCCTGGCGCGTCGTCCTCGTCGCTGCCGCCGAGCATGAGCTGCGCGCCGAGACAGATGCCGAGGAGCGGCGTTCCGTCGGATGCGGCCGCGCCGACCACGTCCCACAGGGCGGACGCCTGGAGCGCCCGCACGGCCGATCCGGCGGCTCCGACGCCCGGCAGCACGAGCCGCTCGGCGAGCGGCAGCTGTTCGGGACCCGTGATCAGCGTGGCCGAAGCACCCACGGCGTGCAGGGCCCGCAGGACCGAGCGAGTGTTGCCGGACCCGAAGTCCACGACGCCGATCACCGCACGGTGCCCTTCGTGCTGGGGACGTCGAGCGGCGAAAGCCTCGGATCGAGCTCAACGGCCGCGCGCAGCGCGCGCGCGAAAGCCTTCATCGCCGCCTCGGCGTGGTGATGCACGCTCGCGGCGCCGACGACGTCCAGGTGGAGGGTCATCCGTGCCTCGCGCGCGACCGATTCGAGGAAGTGCGGGAGCAGCTCGAGCCATGGGCTCGCCCCCGCCAGCGGGTCCGGCCGCGGCGTGATCGACGACCACGCGCGCCCGCCGAGGTCCACCGCGCAGGTGGCGAGGGCCTCGTCCATCGGGATGCGGGCGTCGCCGTAGCGGCGAATTCCGCGACGGTCGCCGAGCGCCTGGTCGAGCGCGCGGCCGAGCACGATCCCGCAGTCCTCGACGGTGTGATGCTCGTCGACGTGCACGTCTCCGGTGGCCTCGACCTCCAGGTCGAGGAGCGAATGGCGCGCGAGCTGCTCGAGCAGATGGTCGAAGAAGCCGATGCCGGTCGCGACGCGCCCGGTCCCCGTCCCGTCCAGCGCGACCGTGATTCGGATGGTGGTCTCGGCGGTCGCCCGCTCGACCCGCGCCTCTCGGCTCATTGCAGCAGCTCCTCCAGCGCATGCAGCAGTCGATCGTTCTCCGCGGTCGAGCGCGCGGTGGCGCGCAGCCAGCCCGCCATCGGCCCGGCGTCGTAGCGGCGCACGATGAGCCCCCGACGCTGGAGCTCCGCGGCGACGCACATGTCGGTCGACCCCGAAG
>JBDTWT010000140.1:0-4601 GCA_040006555.1 Chloroflexota bacterium | reverse complement strand
GAGCCCTTGAACCTCCTCCGCCGTGGCGGTCGACGGGACGATGATGAGTCGCGCGCGGCGAGCCGCAGACAGGAGGAACGGGACGACCGCCAGCCGCGCGGCCGGATGGGATGTCGGCCGGCGGATGACCGATAGGTCGTGGATGGTCACAACCAAGGGCCGCGTCCCCACGAGCGGCGCGACTGCATTCGTGTAGTGGACCAGCTCGCAACCCCCCGCCCGAGCGTCGCGCTCGGCGTGCCGCAGGATCCAGACGAGGTGGAGGCGTCCCCGCATGGCCGAATCCCCGGCGCGCAATTCCGTGGAGCGCAGCGCACGGTCAACGCGCATCCCGAGGCGAACCATGCGGTCCGGTGCCAGCGTGTCGAGCGCGGCAGCGAGCTCCGTGACGTAGACTCCCACGCCGCTGAGCGGTCGCTGGGCCGGCGCCACGTCGAGTCCGATGCGCGGTCCGTTCCCGTTCGAGCGTGCGGTCAACGGCCGCAATCGCACACACTAGGAGTCACGGGGGCCATGCTACCCAGTGGCACGTCACGGAAGGGATCAGCCTGAGCACCACCACACCCGTCATCTCGGTCATGTTCGCGACCATCCAGGGCTGGCCTGCGGCACGCCTGCCGGTTGACGCCACTCGCGATCAGCTTCGACGAGTTGACGGCGAGCTCGTGGTCATGGACGGCAGCCCGCGTCCGCCGCCGTCTCCGAGCGAAGTCGGCTCCCACGTGAAGTGGATCTCCCGCCCCGGAGAATCGGTCTTCCAGCTGCGCGACGCCGGGTACGCCGCCTGTCGCGCCGAAGTCATTGCGGTCACCGAGGACCACGTCGCGCCGGCCGCTGACTGGTGCGAGCGCATCCTCGCGGCACATGCCGAGCACCCGGAGGCCATCGCCATCGGCGGCGCGGTCGACAACGGCACAAGGGAGCACCTGGTCGACTGGGCGACGTTCATCGTGACCCAGACGCCGTTCGTCGGGCCGCTGCGGAACGGTCCCGCGGACCGAATCGCCGGCGCCGCGACTGTCACGTACAAGCGGGCCATCCTTGAACGCCGTCCCCATCACGGCGGGCTGGGCACGATCGAGCTGTTCGACACCGCCGTGATGCGGGAACCAGGCGAGGTCCTGCTGAACGATGACTCGATTCGGGTGAGCCACCACCAGTCCATGGGCATCGGCCTCACCACGGCCCTCCAGTTCCACAACGGGCGCGCGATCGCCGGCTTCAGGCGGCGCGCAATGTCGCGCGGTGACTGGGCGCGGCTCTTCGGCTCGCCGATCCTCCCGCTATACAGGACCGCTCGTTCGGTTCGACTTGCGTGGGGCCGGTGGATCCCGAAGTCCCGAATCGTGGTCACGTTGCCCCTGATCGCGTTCCTGCACTACTCACAGATGGCCGGCGAGCTGGTCGGCTACCTGTTCGGGCCTGGCTCCAGCGCCCAGCGCCTGCGATGAGTGCAAAGGACCCGCCGATCACGATCTGCGTCGGGACATCCGCCGGCTGGCCGGAAATCGAGCCGTGCGTCCGCTCGTTCTTCGAGGAGGCGCGCGCGGTCGGCGGCGAGATGATCATCGCCGATGGCAGCGGCGGGCCGGATCCGGACGATCCAGCTATCGGCGACGGCCTGACGTGGCTTCGGATCGATGAGCAGTCGGTCTTCCGGCTCGTGGACACGAACGTTCGGATGGCAAGGGGCGACGTCGTCGCACTGACCGAAGACCACTGCACCGCGCGGCCGGGCTGGGTGGCCGCGATGCTGCGCGCGCATGCCGAGTATCCGAAAGCCGCCGCCATTGGTGGGGCGATCGAGAACGGGGCCGATGGTCGCGGTCCGCTCCGCTGGGCGAGCCACCTGATGACCCAGGGGGCCCACATGGCGCCGCTCGCGAACGGTCCGTCGGCGAGGATCGCGAATGAGGCCAACGTCTCGTTCAAGCGCTGGGCGCTAGCCGATATCGAAAAGCACCCACTCGGATTCATGACCATCCGTCACACGCGCGCGCTGGCGGATCGCGGTGAGCTGCTCGTCAACGACGACCGCATCGTCGTCGACCACCACGAGTCGCTCGGTCCCAGGGCCACCGCCGTCATCCATTTCGACGACGGGCGAACCGTGGCCGGCTTCCGGCGGCGGCACATGCGGTCGGGAGACTGGCTGCGCCTGGTTGCTACACCGCTCCTGCCCGTCTATCGCACCGGGCGCGTCGTCCGCAACGCAATCGTGAAGGGGCACGGCCGACGCGTGCTGACAGCCCTCCCCTGGCTCGTCGTCCTCGAGTACTGCCACGGCATCGGGGAGGCGATCGGATACCTCCGCGGGGCAGGCCGCAGCCCATACGGCCTGCGGTGAGTTCGGGGTCCACGCCGGACGTCGCGCTCGTACACGACTACTTCGTCCAGGATGGCGGCGCCGAACGGGTCGCCATCGAGCTGGCGCGGATGTTTCCGGATGCCCCGGTGCATACCACGTTCTTCGAGGCGGCTCGCTTCCGCGATCGGATTCCCCAGACGCGAGTGAGCACCTGGCCGCTGTCGAGGATCGAGCCGACCGCGACACGGTTCCGTGCGCTGCTGCCCGCATACATCGCGTACTTCAGTCTCCTCACCGTCCTGGCGGAGCGCCTTGTCATCAGCAACTCCTCGACGTTCGCCCGTGCCGTGCGGGTTCCGCCACGGGCGCTACACGTCGCGTACGTGCAGTCGCCGCTGCGGTTCGCGTGGAACGTCGACGGATACCTCGCGCGTTCGAGCTTCCCGGCAGCGGCGCGCGTCGCACTGCGGCTGGCGGCGCCCGGCCTCCGCCGATGGGACCGCTGGGCAGGCATGCGCGCCGATGTCACCGTGTCGAACTCGATTCACATGCGCGACCGGATTCGCGAGGTGTGGGGACGTGACAGCACCGTGATCCACCCGCCGGTCGATGTGGCGGCGTCGTCGATCTCGACGGAGGCGGAGGACTTCTATCTCGTGACCACTCGGCTCCTCGCCTACAAGCGCGTCGATCTCGCAGTGCGAGCCTGCACTCGGCTGAATCGTGAGCTGATCGTCGTCGGTGATGGCCCCGAGCGCTCCAAGCTGGAGCGGATGGCCGGACCGCGCGTGCGCTTCGTCGGCCATGTGGCCCGAGCCGAGCTCGAAGTGTTCCAGCGACGCTGCCGAGCGCTTGTCGTTCCCGGCGTGGAGGATTTTGGGATCGCCGCCGTGGAGGCAATGGGGTTTGGGAAGCCGGTCGTTGCGTTCGCGGCTGGCGGTGCGCTCGAGACGATACTGAACGGCCGCACCGGCGTCCTGTTTGACGCGCAGACCTCGGATTCTCTGGCCACGGCAATCGAGCGCCTTGAGGCCACCGATCTTGACCCAGACATTGCGCGCAGTCGCGCGATGGAGTTCGACGTGTCGGTCTTCCACCTCCGGTGGCGCGAGCTCTTGGAACGTCTGGGGCTTGGCGACGTGATGCAGGACACCGCGAGCGAAGGCTGATGGGGCAGAAGCGGACCTGCTGCCGGTATGCCTTCGACGGCGTCCGCTAGACCATTCGCCTGATCGCGGCGATGACCCGGTCCACTCCGGGGAAGCCCTTGATGCCCTGCATGTGGCGCTGCGGAACGGTCACCCACGCCCAATACACGCGCAGGAAGAGCGAGGCTCGAAGGGAGTCGCTCCTTGACGGAGGATCCGGAGCGAGCGCATCACCCGATGCGTCCGCCAGGACCTCGCGGTAGATCGCCAGGAGCTCATCCACCGTGGATCGGAGACTCGAGCGAGCGTGGACCAGGTCTCGGACGCGCGCGGCGTCGTTCGGATCGTAGCGCGCGATCTCACGCAGAAGCGGTTCCGGCGACAGCGGCTCAACGAGCGCCTCGAATCCGAAGTTGAGCGCCCGGAGCTCATCGAACGTGCCCGATGTCACCATCGGCCCGACACCGCTGAAGTCGCAGAGAATGACGGCGTTCCCCACAGCCATCGCCTCCAGCGCTGCCTTGGCCTTGGCGAACACGATGTCGTACGTCGGCAGCAGCCGCTCGGGATCCGAGACCGGTGTCCCGACTCCGGCGCCCGCCACATCGAACTTGAGGCCGGCCCGGCGGCACGCGTCGGCAACGGCAGGCAGATGGGTGCGCATGCTGGCGTAGTTGCTGAACACGAGCGCGCGTCGCGGGCGGAGAGGCAGCGGGGGGCGCGCTGGGAACCGCTCGGTATCCACGAAGTTCGGCAGCAGGCCGACGCGGTCCGGGCTGACTCCCTCCACAATCAGCCGCTGAATACATAGCCGACTGACTCCGAAGTGACGGCGCACACCTGCGAAGAGCGGTGTCCGGTCCTTGAACGATTGGTGGTCGTGGCAGATGTAGATCGCGGGGATGGCCGGCCATCGGCGGAGCGCGAGCAGGGTCGCGGCGTAGTGGTGACCGTGGATGATGTCCGGCTGAGGAAAGTCGCTCAGCCGATTCGTCACGTGAATGCCGGCACGCTTCAGCTCAGCCGCGACGGGCCCTGTCGTCGAGCTGAAGACGAGGGGGACATGACCGCGCCTCTGAAGCTCGAGCGCAAGATCGCGGGCATACAGGACCGTCCCGCTGCGCGGCCAGAGGGTTACGTTGGTG
>JBDTWT010000139.1:0-4630 GCA_040006555.1 Chloroflexota bacterium | reverse complement strand
GGACTCCCGCCTAGTTCAGGCCGTTGTCGGCCAGCCAGTCGGCCGCCACATCGGCGACCGCCTCCTGGTCCACCGCGACCCGCACGCCGAGGCTCAGGAGGGTCTCGGTGTCCATGGCCGCGCTGACCGCGTTGAGGATGTCGGCGAAGTCGGACGGGGCGGCGTCGAGCCACTCGGTGCGAACGATCGGCGCGATGTTCTCCGCGGGCTGGGTCTGCTGGTCGTCCTCCAGCACCACGAAGTTGAACCTCTCGATGTCGGGCTGCGTCGAGCACAGCTCGGCGACGTCCACGACGCCGTCGTTCAACGCCTGGGCCACCGGCGCGTCGCAGGCGGCATAGGGTTCGATCTGGAGATCGGCCCACGGGATGCCGTAGGCGTCCTCGAGGGCGCCGCGGCACAGCTCGTTCGTCTCGCACTCCGGGGGGAGCCCCCAGACGTAGTCGGTCGCGAGTGCGGCGAGGTCGCTCATCGTGGTGAGTCCGTCCTCCTCCGCGGTGTCGCTACGGACCACGAAGGCGTTCTTGTCCTGGGCGGGCGTGTAGTCGAGCGCGGTCAGGCCAACCTCCTCGAGCGCCGTCTGCAGCGCGGCAAGGGTCTCGTCGGAATCACCTGATGCCCCTCCGCCGAGGAACGTCAGGAGGCTGCCGATGTACTCAGGCTGCAGGTCGAACTCGCCGCTCTCGATGGCGGGCTGCGTCGTGTCGCGCGGCCCGATGCCGAGCTTGCGCTCCACGGTGTAGCCGTTCGCCTCGAGTGCCTGGGCATAGATCTCTGCCATCAGCTGGGCCTCGTAGAAGCCAGCCGAGCCGATCACGATCGTTCGCTCGCCTTCAGTGGGGCCGCCCGAGGGCGATCCGCTTCCCTCACCCGACGAGCACGCGCTGACCACCAGCGCGAGCACCGCCGCCCCGAGGGCAAGCCTGCGGTATGTCCGCATGTGGGTATCTCCTCCAGTGTTCGAGAAATGGGTCCGATGGCTGGCACGCGCCACCCGGCCCATCGTATCAGCGGGCGGCGGCGAGCCCGTCGCGGCCCGCATTCTCAGTACGCCGCCCGATACGGCTGGGATCATTCCGAGCGGCGTCAGGCCCCGGCGGGTCGCTCCACTGCGACCGCCGTGCGCGCGGCTGCCTCACGCTCGCGAAGGCCCGGCGAGATGGCGCGTCGCTGGATCGCGGCGAAGGCCAGCTCGGTCGCGATCGACAGCAGGGCGACCATCAGCGCCCCCGCGAAGACCTCGTCGTTCCGCCGCTGCGCGATGCCGTCGATGATGTACCGGCCGAACCCACCCGTCGCGAACACGGCGCCGAGCGTGGCAGTCGCCACGACCTGGACCGCCGCAGTGCGGATTCCGCCCAGGATGATGGGCAGGCCAACGGGCACCTCGACCAGTCGCAGGAGCTGGATCGGGCGCATGCCCATCCCGCGGCCGGCATCGACGAGGTCGCGGTCGACCTCGCTGATCCCGACGTACGTATTCGTGAGGATCGGCGGAATGGCGAGGGCGGTCATGGCGATGATCGTCGCGACCTCGGCCGAGACGCTTCGCAGCCCGAGCTCGACGAGCGGCACGTTCAGCAGCATCGCGGCGACGCCCAGGATGGCGAGCGAGGGGATGGCGCGACCCACGTTCGCCAGGTTGATGACCAGGCCGGCGGCGCGACCGGTGTGGCCGATCCACGCACCGAGTGGCAGCGCGATGAGGACCGCGATCGCCAGCGGGATCGCCGACAGCGCCAGGTGCTCGAGGAGCCGCGTCGGGACGCCGTCGCTGCCGCTCCAGTTGGCCGGGTCGGCGAACCAGGCGACCACGTCGGCCAGGAAGTCCATTGGTCAGTCGGCGGCGCGTCTGCGCGCGGCCCACGGGGTGAGCGCGCGCTGGAGGAGGACAAAGCCGCGGTCGGCGAAGATCGCCAGGAGCACGGCCCCCACCGATCCGACGATGGTCGCGGTGAGGAAGAAGCGTCGATACCCGACGTCGACGATGAAATAGCCCAGCCCGCCGAGCCCGATGAGCGCGGTCACCGTCACGAGCCCGACGATCGTGACCGTCGCCACGCGCAGGCCGGCGACCATCACCGGGAGCGCGATCGGCAGCTCGACGCGCCAGAGCCGCTGGGTACGAGTGAAGCCCATCCCGTCCGCCGCCTCGAGGACGTCGCGCGGCACCCCATCGAAGCCGGCGAGGATATTGCGCAGCAGGATGAGGATCGTGTAGCTGACGAGGGCGATCTCGGCGGTGAGCGGGTTCTGGATCCCGGTGATCGGCACGAGCATCGCGAAGAGGGCGAGGCTCGGGATGGAGTACAGGATTCCCCCGACGCCGACGATCGGAGCCTCGAGCCGGCGATATCGCCGGATGAGCAGCGCGAGCCCGAAGCTGATGAGGAAGCCGATACCGACCGCGATCACGGTGAGGAGCACGTGCTCGCCGAGCCGCCGGCCGATCTCGTCGAGGTTGTCGACGATCCAGTCCCAGCGGATGAACGGCTCGTCGTTCACGTCGCGGCCACCGTGCGGTCCTCGCGCGCCGGCGGCTCGCGCAGCGCCTCGCTTATGGCGTCGACGCTGACGAGGCCCAGCACGCGGTCCCTCTCGTCCACGACGACGCCGAGCTGGACCGACGACGCGAGCATCACCGACAGCGCGTCGCGCAGCGTCGTCTCGGGCTGGACGGGCTGCGGCCCGGGGACGGCGGTGGCGGGGTCGACCTTCCCGTCGTGCTCGAGGTCGCGGCGGTCGATCCACCCGACGGGGCGCTCGCGGTCGTCGACGAGCAGCGCGTAGCGGAGGTCGCCCGCGGCATCCAGTCGGCGGCGCGCGTCGGCGACCGGCTCTCCCGCCCGGACGGTCACCGGCTCGACGAGTGCGAGGTCCCGTACGCGAGCCAGGCTGAGGCGCTTCAGGCCACGGTCCGCGCCGACGAAGCGCTCGACGAAATCGCTCGCCGGGTTCGCGAGGATGGCTTCGGGGGTGTCGTACTGGGCGAGCACGCCGCCGCGCTGGAGGATGGCGATGCGGTCGGCCATCTTGATCGCCTCGTCCACGTCGTGGGTCACGAAGACGATCGTCTTGCGCACCTTCTCCTGGAGCCGCAGGAACTCGTTCTGCAGCCGGTCACGGCGAATGGGGTCGACCGCGCCGAACGGCTCGTCCATGAGCATCACGGGCGGATCGGCCGCGAGCGCGCGCGCGACGCCCACCCGCTGACGCTCGCCACCGGAGAGCTCGCTCGGGTATCGGTCTTTGAAGGTCGCGGGATCGAGGCCCACGAGGTCGAGGAGCTCCTCGACGCGCTCGGCGATTCGCCCTGGCTTCCAGCCGAGCAGCCGCGGGACGACGGCCACGTTCTCGCCGATGGTGAGGTGCGGGAACAGGCCGACCTGCTGGATGACGTAGCCGATACGTCGCCGGAGCTGGACCGCCGGCAGGCTCATCACGTCGCGGCCGCCGATCGTGATCCGCCCGCTCGTCGGCTCGATGAGGCGGTTGACCATCTTCATGGTCGTCGTCTTTCCGGACCCGGATGGCCCGACCAGGACGCAGATCTCCCCGGCGCGGATCGTGAACGTGAGGTCGTCGACCGCGGGAGCATCGGCGTTGCCGTACCGCTTGGTGACGTGCTCGAAGGCGACGACGGCCCCGGCGGCATCCTGCATCGGCCGATGATAGAGGCCGCCCTTCGCGCGCTCGATGATTGCCACGTGGCGTGGCACGTTCGACGCTCGATGCGGCCGATGTGACCCTCGCTGACTGATGCGCCACACCACCGAGCATGAGCGCCACGTAGCCCGCGCAGGTGACACGTCGGTGGTTGTTATGCCATCCAACGTGGCGTACCGCGGAGCGGTAAGCGGGGAGTAACCGCCGCGGAGGAGGATGACTCCGTGACGAACCGGCTGTACCGCATTGCCGAGGCGGAGCGTCGAGCGCGACGCCAACTGGCCAGCATCCTTGACGACATCCACGAGCGCCGCCTGGCCGCGGGGGTCAATCAGTCGCAGCTTGGATCCGCGCTGAGGTGCTCGCGATCATGGGTTGGAACCATCGAGCGGGGAGAGGTCGCCGATCTCGGGCTCGTGGAGCTCAGTCGCATGGCCGCCGCGGTGGGTCTCGACCTGAGTGCGCGCACATTTGACGGCGCGTCGGTCCTACGTGATGCCGGACAGGTGAAGCTCCTCAATAGGTTTCGCGTGGACTGCCACGCTCAGCTCTCGTGGCGCCTTGAGTCGGCGGTTGCCCGGGGCGATCCTCGGGCGTTCGACGCGCTGATCGGTCGCTTGCCGGACGCCGCCGCGGTTGAGGCGATCACGAGGCTCCGTGACGTTCAGGCGCAGGTTCGCCGCGCACAGGGCAAGCAGGAGGCCGCCGGGATTCCTGTGCTGATTCTCCTGGTGGCAGCCACCTACGCGAACCGTGTGGCGCTGCGCGAAGCCGGCTCCCAACTGCGCGATGCATTCCCGGCAAGCAGCAGGGCCATCCTTGCTCAGCTGCGACGCGGCGAGGTTCCGACCCGGAACGGGATCGTACTCCGCTGAAGCCGCCCCACCAGCGATCAGGGCGAAGCCGATCTGCCACGCCTCGTGGCAGATCGGTCACCCAGCAGCCGATGTGCACGCGCCGGTGC
>JBDTWT010000138.1:0-4656 GCA_040006555.1 Chloroflexota bacterium | reverse complement strand
ACGGGTTGAGGGCGGCGAGCTGCTCGCGGTCCTTGAGCACGATCTTGCAGATGGCGCTCTTGCCCTCGTCGGCGAGCACGGACTTGAGCAGGTAGAACGCCTTGGTGCCGATCGCCTCCGGCTCGAGGTAGTACGCCTGCTTGACGAACTGGGCGCCGTTGTCGCGCCGCGTGTCGACGAACATCTCGATCTCGATGGCGCGCATCGTCTTGAGCGGGACCGAGTCGATGTCCTCGTCCGTGACGACGACGAACTTGCCCTTGCTCCACTCGTACCCGCGCACCGTCTCGGAGCGCGGAATGATCTCGTCGTGGTACGGGCAGTACACCTTCATCTGAATTCGATTCAGGCAGGTGGCATGCAGAAGATTGAAGCCGATGCCGCCCTGCTCGGTCGCCAGGTACAGCTTGACGGGAATGGTCACCAGCCCGAACTGGATGGCCCCTCGCCACATCGATCGCGCCATGCGTCCTGTGCTCCCAGTGCAGTGCGCTGCACTCCGCCGTGCCCTGCGGCGCGCCAGCGCGGGCGTGACCATACCACGGGTCTGCAACCTCTCTTCCTTCTCGGGACGGGTACATCGGTACCATGCCGATGCGCCCATGGACGCGGGGGCGTCTGGAGGTGACGCTGCATGGACATGACCGATGCGACCGAGGCGCAGCGCGCCTACGTCCTGGAGGACGATCCGGACATCGCGGCCCTCGAGGCCGATCTCCTGCGCGAGATGGGCTTCGCGGTCGTCACGTGCACGCGCATCGTCGAGCTCGGCGACCTCATGGACATCTCGCTCCCGCACCTGCTGGTCGTCGACGTGATGCTTCCCGACGGCGACGGAGGCGACATCACCGAGCTGCTGCGCACCGCGTGGCCCGGGATCCCCGCCGTGATCGTCAGCGCCGCCAGCCGAGAGCGCCTCGCGGAGCTTCAGCCGATCGGGCCGGTCGTGGGCAAGCCATTCAACCTCGACGCCTTCAGGACCGCCGTCGAAGAGGCGATCAACGGCGCGGCGCAACTCCGCTCGGCCTGATTCCGCCTCGCCCTCAGCGACCGCTGGGGACGACCTGCGGCCCCTCGGGGCCCGTCACCGCGACCAACGCCTCGAGCGTGCTGCCGTCCTCCGCCGTCAGGCGATACCGGTGCTCGATCCTCGCGGACGCCGACAGCATCGCGTTCACCGGGCAGTAGCGCGTCGCCGAGAGCTCGATCGAGCGCCGCAGCGCCTCGGCCTCTACGGCGCCGCTCACGATGTGCTCGACCGTGATGGTCGTAAAGACCCGTGGGTGCTCGTCCGCTGACTCGCCGGTCACCGTGATCTCGTAGCGGGTCGCGCGCTGCCGCTTCTTGCGCAGGATGCTCACGACGTCCATGCCGGTGCAGCCGGCAAGCGCGGAGAGCAGCGTCTCCTTCGGCCCCGGCGCTGCGTCGGCACCCTCCGGCGGACTCGCGTCCATCACGATCCGGTGGCCGTGATCGGTCCGCGCCTCGGTCAGGCTGCGCGCGGGGTCGATGCTGGCCGTGATGCGGGTCGCCATCGGTCCAGCCTAGCGGACCTTCCGGGCCTTCCAGACCTCCTCGGACGGCCACCTGCGGCCCCATTCCGGGCTGGTGTACTCGAAGGTGCTGGTGGCATCGCCCGGAGCCTGGATCTCGATGAGGTCGGTCACCTCGAAGCCATTCGCCCGCAGCAGCCGAACCATGTCCCCGTGCGAGATGTGGAACTCGACGCTGTCGTCGTCCGGCCACTCGAAACGATGAATCCCGAACTGGTCGCGCAGCAGCCGGTCCGTCGAGGGCCCGTCCGCCAGCAGGTCCGGCACGGTGAGCATCTGGATGACGCTGTTGCCGAGGAAGATGAGCTCACCGCCGGGGCGCAGCAGCCGAGCGGCCTCCGGGATCCACAGGTAGGGATCGCACCAGATCGCCGCGCCGTACTCGCTGATGGCGAGGTCGAAGCTCGCGTCGGGGAACGGGGTCGCCTCGGCATTCCCGAGGTGCAGCGGGAACTCGAGCCGGTGCGCCGCCTGCAGTCGCCGTGCGGTCTCGAGCTGCTTCGGCGAGTTGTCGATCCCGACCGGCCGAGCGCCGCGTCGGGCGAGCCATGCCGACACGTACGCCGTCCCGCAGCCGAGCTCGATCACGTCGCGGCCCTCGAGGTCGTCCGGGAGCAGGTGGAGCTCGGACTCGGGCACGCCCCAGATGCCCCACGTCGGCTCATCCTGCGCCCAGCTTCGCTCCCCGGCGCCGACCCACCTCTCGGCCATGGCGTCCCAGTGCTCGCGGTTCCGGGCGACGTGCTCCGGCAGCTGCTCGTCGGTGCTCATGCCTGGCGTCGGCTCCTCATCCATCGCCGCTCACTACCCTCGCCTGTCCGCTACACCGAAATATCGACCGCTCCGCGCGCAACGGCCGGCCGGCGCTGAAGCTGTTCGATATTTCGATCACCCATGGGCGCGAGCAGCGCGCCGGGACCGCCAGTACGCTCGGGCGCGGTCGATATATCGCACCGATCGCGCGCCACGGGGCGCTCCGGCGCAAGACGGGCGATATATCGGCGCGAAGCGGTCGCAGGCGTCCACGCGTTCACGCGCCGACCCCAGCCTCGACGGGCGCGGCCCCGTCGCCCATCTCGCCCACGGCGGCGATCCGCTCCGTCTCGCCGCCGGCGCCGGTCGCAAGCAGGATCCGTCCCGACGCCTGGGCCTCGAACAGCCCCTCGGCGGCCGCGAGCGTGTCGATCTCGCCGGGCGTCTTGTCGTCCCGCATACGCACGATGCGCGGAAAGCGCATGGCGAAGCCCGACCGATGCCGGGCGCTGCGCATGATCCGGTCGAACGCGATCTCGACGACGACCTCCGGCACCACGGTCCGATAGCGGCCGAAGTCACGGAGGGTGATGGCCTTGAAGTGGTCCGTCATCGAGGCGATCTCCGCATCGGTCAGTCCGGTGTAGGCCTTGCCGATGGTCAGCAGCGCGGCCCCAGGCTCGTCGGTTTCCCGCACGGCGAACGTGTAGTCCGACAGGACGCCGCGTCGCTTGCCGTGGCCCCATTCGACGCCGACGACGACGCAGTCGAGCGTGGCGAGTGCCTTCTTGAGCTTCAGCCAGCCGAGCCCGCGGCGTCCCGGTTGGTAGGTGGAGTCCGGGTCCTTGACCATGAGCCCCTCGTTGCGTCGCTCCCGCGCGTCGTCGAAGTGGCGCTCGACCTCCTCCACCGACCTCGCGGACGCGAGGTGCGCAAGCAGAAGCCGCTCGGCGCTGCGGTCGGGAAGCCGGAGGGCCTCCAGCCGCTCACGGCGGGTGCGGAGCGGCGCCTCGAGCAGGTTCTCGCCCGCGCGGTGCAGCAGGTCGAACGCGACCATCGCCACCGGAACCTCGCGCAGGAGGTCGGCGGATGGCTTGACCCGGCCCAGCCGGGTCTGAAGGGACGCGAAGTCGAGCACGGAACCTTCGCGCCAGGGCACCAGCTCGCCGTCGATGACGAGCGGAGCGTCGGCTCGCAGCGTCTCCGCCGCCTCCGCGATCTCCGGGAACGCCCTCGTCACGTCGTTGAGGTCGCGGCTGAACAGGCGGATGGCCCCGTCCCGCTCCACGTGCAGCTGGGCGCGGATGCCGTCGTACTTGTCCTCGATCCACGCCTCCGCGCCGACACGTCGCATGACCTCGGCCGAGTCCGCGACCGGGGAGGCGAGCATGAAGCGGATGGGACGGCCGACGTGGAGCGCGGCCTCCGCGAGGCAACCCTCGCGCGCGAGGATCGCGGTCTCACCGATCTCCCCGGTGAGCATGTGCGCGCGACGAACGGCGCTGAGGTCCGCGTCGAAGGCCGATGCGACCGCCTCCTCCAGCAGCCCCTCACGCAGGCCGATGCGCGTCTCGCGCGACGAGACTCGGCCGATAAAGCGCGCCTCGTCGGCCGACGCCCGGCGGAAGAGAGCGGTGAACAGCGCGACGCGCTGCTCGGCCGACGTCGCCCCCGCGATGGCAGCGAAAGTTGACGCGACGTCGGCCACGGTGAGCCGGCGGCCTTCCGGCTCTCGCCCCGCGAGCAGCTCGCCCGCGGCGTCACCGAAGTCGGAATGCCTCAGGTACGCCTCACGAAGCGAGGCCTCGTCGGCCCCGCTGGCGGCGGCGAGGGCCGCGCCCTGCTGCACCCAGCCCATGCCGAGCTTGGCGGTGGCGTCGGCGAGGGGCCTCCCGGCGAAGAATGCGGTCGCGGCGGCGAGATCGGCCGGCCGGAGGCCACGGAGATACGCGGCGAGCAGGTCTCGCTTGGCGTTCTTACTGCGGGTGGCTCCGACGGCGAGGGCCGTGGCGGCGAGCTCGGCGAACGGTGCCGATCGGGCGGGCATGATGCCCGCAGTCTATGGGTCAGGACGCCGATACGGTCCTAGCGCCCCTCGTCGTCCAGGCGCTTGGCGCGCGCAATGAGCTCGGCCACGCGGCGGCCGCCCTTCCGCCCGATCTCGCGGAAGTGCTCGTTCGAGTAGCGCTCGCTGACGGCCTTGCCACCCTTGGCGCCGATCTCCTGGAAGAACTCCGCACCATAGCGCGCCCGGGTCGTGGTGCCGCCCTTGCGGCCAGCCTCGCGGACGCTCATGTCGAGCGCATCGCGCGAGAGGGGCCGGCCCGGCTGTCGGTGGTCGACAACATGT
>JBDTWT010000137.1:0-4664 GCA_040006555.1 Chloroflexota bacterium | reverse complement strand
CCGAAGGCCAGGCGCGGCGCCGACGAGGCGTCCGCCGAGGCCGCGTGGACGAGCCGGACCTACGGCGAGATGTGGGCTTGGGTGACCGAGCTGAGCCTCGGCCTCCACGACCTCGGCGTCGGCGATGGCGACCGCGTGTGCATCATCGCCCGCACGCGCCCGGAGTGGGTGATCGCCGACCTCGCGTCGCTCGCCCTCGGCGCGGTGACCTGCCCGATCTACCCGCAGTCGGAGCCCGGCCAGGCGGCCTTCGTCATCAACAACGTCGGCGCCACCGTCGTCTTCGTCGAGAACGCGCAGCAGGCGGCGAAGATCGAGTCGATCCGCGCCGAGACCCCGACGCTGAAGCACGTCATCACCCTTGACGATCACGGGAAGTTCCCCGCGGGGACGCTGACCCTGGCCGATGTGACCGCCCGCGCCGACACCGACCCCACCGTCCGCCGCGTGTGGCGCGACGGCCTGGAGGCCATCGACCGAGAGCATCTCGCCACGATCATCCATACGTCGGGGACGACCGCGAATCCCAAGGGCGCGATGCTCAGCCACGGCAACCTGCTTTTCAACTACGAGGCCGCGAACCAGGTCGTCGACTTCTACGAGACCGACGTCTTCCTCTCGTTCCTGCCGTTGAGCCACATCTACGGCCGGATCGTCGACGAGGTGATCGCCCTGGGCAAGGGCGCCGCGGTCGTCTACGCCGAGGCGCTCATCGAGCGGCTGCCGGCGAACATGATCGAGGTAAAGCCGACGGTCATGGGATCCGTCCCGCGCCTCTACGAGCGGGTGTACGGCCGGGTGCAGTCGGCGATCGAGGCCGGGTCCCCGCTGAAGCAGCGGATCTTCCATTGGGCATCCGGGCTCGGCGTGCAAAAGTACGCCAACCACCTCGAGGGCCGCGCCGACTCGCCCTTCCTGAAGCTCCAGCTGCGCATCGCCGACGCGCTCGTCTTCAAGAAGATCCGTGAGCGAACCGGGGGGCGCGTCCGCTACTTCGTCTCGGGCTCCGCGCCGCTGGCGCAGGAGATCGGCGAGTTCTTCTTCGGGATGGGGATGCTCGTGCTCGAGGGCTACGGCCTCACGGAGACGAGCCCGTTCGTATCGGTCAACCGGCCGGACGACTTCGTCTTCGGCACCGTCGGTCGCCCCGCCCCCGGGTCGGAGGCGAAGATCGACCCGACGACCGGCGAGATCCTCGTCCGCGGGCCGCAGGTCATGCGGGGGTATCTCAATCAGCCCGACGAGACCGCCAAGGCCATCGATGCCGATGGCTGGTTCCACACCGGCGACATCGGCGAGCTCGACGAGATCGGCCGCATCCGGATCACCGATCGGCTCAAGAACATCATCGTCCTCGCGAACGGCAAGAACGTCTCGCCGGCGCCGATGGAGGCCGCGCTGTCGACCTCCAAGTACGTCGCGCAGGCGGTGATCCTTGGTGACCGCCAGCCGTACAGCGGCGCCCTCATCGCGCCCGACTACGAGGAGCTCGGGAAGTGGGCGGCCGCGAACGGGCTCGCCGAGATGCCCCCGGAGCAGCTGGCCGAGGAGAAGTCGGTGCACAAGCTCTTCGATGCCGAGGTGAAGCGCACGCTCGACGGCTTCGCCGTCTACGAGCGCCCGCGGCGGATCGCGATCCTCCCACGGCTGCTCACCGAGGAGGCGGGCGAGCTGACTCCGTCGCTCAAGACGAAGAACCGCGTGGTGCTGACCAACTGGGCCGACAAGATCGCCTACCTGTTCGACGAGAAGGGCGGCCAGTCCTCCGACTGACCGCCCTTCGGCCGCCGATCGCCGCGGCGCGCGCCATTGGTCGCGGCTTGTTCTCGACTCCGAATTAGTGCTACCCTCGTCGCATGACTGGGTCACTCGACCAACCAAGCAACCCGTGAGCTCATTCTCGAGGGAGAGCGGCGAGAACACGAGGCGGGCGCTGCTGAACGCCGCGGTGACGCTCGTGGCGGAGAAGGGCTGGGACGCGGTGACGACCCGGCAGATCGCGCAACGCGCGGGAGTCAACCAGGGGCTCATCCACTACCACTTCCGTTCGAAGGACCAGCTGCTCCACGCGGCCTTCGAGGCCGCCCTGCGCGAGACCTTCGCCGAGCCGGGCGCCGCCCTCGCGCGCTCGACAGACCTGCGCCAGGCCATCGGCGACATGGTCCGGGGGCTCGAGCCCGGGGAGGAGATCGAGTCGCTGGCGCTCTTCTCGGTGGAGGCCATGGCGCGCGGTGCGCGAGACGACGCGATCCGCCGCTCGATGGCGGAGATGCTCGCCGAGTTCCGTCAGCAGATCGCGGCTCGAATCGCCTCCGGCCAGTGGCGGGGCGAGCTCGGGGCCGACCTGGATCCGGTCGGAGCCGCCACCGTCCTGGGTGCGCTCCTGGACGGGCTGGGGCTGCACGTGCTCATCGACCCATCGATCGACATCGAGCGGACCGCGGCCGCCGCGTCACGGATGTTCGAGCCCGCTCAAGCCGGACCGAATGGGGCAGCGGTGGCCGGCCAGACCGGTCCGCGGGGCGGCTAGAAGCGCGGCCGCGAGCTCGGCGCCGAGCTTGGGCAGGCGCACTACAGCCGCGGCAACGCGTACTTCAACCTCGGCGAGTTCGAGCGAGCGATTGCCGACTACGACGAGGCAATCAAGCGGCGGGCAGAGCCGGCGCTGTCGCACTACCACCGCGGCAATGCGTACCTGAACCTCGGCGAGCTCGACCGGGCGATCGAGGACTACGACGAGGCGATCCGCCTCAACCCGGACCTCGCGCCCGCCTACCTGAACCGCGGGCTGGCTCATGCCGGGCTCGAGCAGTACCGGCGCGCGATTGCCGATTACGACGACGCCATCGAGCTCGACGAGGAGTTGGCCACCGCGTACCAGAACCGCGGCGACGCGCACTTCGAGCTCGAGGAGTTCGAGGAGGCCGTCGCCGACTATGACCGGGCGATCGACCTCACCCCGGAGGTCGCCGCCATCTGGTACAACCGCGGCCTGGCGAAGACGCGGCTCGGCCAGCTGGACGAGGCGCTCGGGGACCTCGGCCGTGCACTGGAGCTCGCTACCGACCCGACCCTCATCGAGCAGATCGAAGGGCTCGTCGAGGAGCTCGAGGCCGCCTGACGTACGATGACCGCCTCATGAGCAGCGACGTGTACATCCTGTCGGCCGCGCGCACGCCCATCGGCAAGTTCGGCGGCGCATTGAGCACCACACCCGCCACCGAGCTCGGATCGGTCGCCATTCGGGCCGCTGTCGAGCGGTCGGGGATCGCGCCAGGGCGGATCGACGAGGTGATCATGGGCCAGGTCATCCAGGCCGGAGCCGGGCAGGCTCCGGCACGCCAGGCGGCGCTGCGGGCCGGGCTGCCGAACGGCGTGAGCGCCACGACCATCAACAAGGTCTGCGGCTCCGGGCTCAAGGCCGTGATGATCGGCGCCGCGGCCATCCGCGCCGGCGACGCGCAGGTGATCGTGGCGGGCGGCATGGAGAACATGAACCTCGGGCCGTACCTGCTCCCGCAGGCGCGCACCGGCTACCGGCTCGGAGATGGCGAGATCGTGGACGCCACCGTCCGCGACGGCCTATGGTGCTCGACCTGCAACGTTCACATGGGCAGCCATGCCGAGCGGGTGGCGACGAAGCACGGCGTGAGCAGGCAGGCGCAGGACGAGTTCGCCCTGCGCTCGCACGAGCGGGCGCTCGCGGCGCAGGAGGCGGGTCGCTTCGATGAGGAGATCGTGCCGGTGACGGTGCCGGGCAGGAAGGGCGACACCGTTGTGACCGCCGACGAGGCGCCACGCTCGGACACCACGCTCGACGCGCTGGCGAAGCTCAAGCCGGCCTTCGACGCGGAGGCGGGATCGGTGACCGCCGGGAACGCGCCGGGCATCACGGACGGTGCCGCGGCCCTCGTGATCGTCGGCGAGGACGCCCTGAACGGCGCGCAGCCGATGGCCCGCATCACGGGCTACGCGCAGGCCGACCTTGCCCCCGAATGGCTGTTCGAGGCGCCGATCGACGGCGTCCGCAGGCTCCTCGACAAGCTCGGGGTGACCATCGGCGAGTTCGACCTCATCGAGATCAACGAGGCCTTCGCGGCACAGGTGCTGGCCGATGGCAACGCGCTCGGCTTCGACTGGGAGCGGGTGAACGTGAACGGCGGCGCAATCGCGCTCGGCCATCCGATCGGCGCATCCGGCGCCCGCGTGCTGACCACGCTCCTCTACGAGCTGCGGCGACGCGGCGGCGGGAAGGGTCTCGTCACCCTCTGCCTCGGTGGCGGGGGAGCGGTCGCGCTTGCGGTGGAGACGGTCTAAGGCGCTAAAATCGGGAACCGTCACGCGAATCGGCCAGCTTCCGCCTTGGAAAACCCTGTGGCGTGCAGAGGCGCCGGTACCGCGTTCACAAGGAGGCAGTCAGCACACCCTGATGGCCAGCCAGAACACTGTGGCGGAGGCTCCGAACATCTGGGCGGTCGCCCAGTCGCAGTTCGACCACGCCGCCGACAAGCTCGACCTCGACGACGGGATGCGTCGCGTCCTGCGGGTCCCGCAGCGCGAGCTCACCGTGAACTTCCCGGTCACCATGGACGACGGCAACGTGCGGGTCTTCACCGGGCACCGCATCCAGCACAACGTGAGCCGTGGCCCCGGCAAGGGCGGCA
>JBDTWT010000136.1:0-4718 GCA_040006555.1 Chloroflexota bacterium | reverse complement strand
CGTATCGGTCATCGCTGATCCTCCCGCAGCACGGGGCTGAGTCGAGGCCGATGGTACAACGGGCGCGCTCCCCCTCGGCTCGGAGGCCTAGGCCTCGGTGCCGATGCGCGTGGCGGCCTCGAGGGCGACGTCCACCATGCGGTCGACCGCCGTGGCGAGGTCCTCCGGCGAGAGGTAGCTTTCCTCGGAGCTGACCTCCTCGCTCAGCACGTCACTGACGGTCAGCAGGCATCCGGCCTGGACACCCGAGCGCGCGGCGAGGTAGAAGAGCGCCGAGGCCTCCATCTCGAAGGCGAGCACGCCCCGATCCCGCCAGCGCTGTGCGTAGTCCGCATCGGGGTTGTAGAAGACGTCGACCGATGCGACCAGGCCCGTGCGCACCGGGATTCCGGCCCGACCGGCCGCGTCGACCAGCGTCCGGGTCAGGGCGAAGTCGGCCGCGGGGGCATACGCCTCGCCGTGGAGATACGTGGCGGTAGCCCCGTCGGTGGGGCAGGCGGCCGTGGCGACGACGAGGTCGCCCGTCTTGAGGCCCTGCGCGATCCCGCCGCAGGTTCCCACGCGGACGAGCTGCCGAGCGCCGAGGCGGAGGAGCTCCTCGACCACGATCGACAGGCTGGGGGTTCCCATCCCGGTGGTCTGGACGCTGACGGGCACGCCCTGGAAGGTGCCCGTGAAGCCGAGCAGGCCGCGGTTGTCGTTGACCTGTCGCACGCTGCCGGCGTCGAGGCGCTCCGAGATGCGGCGGGCGCGGTTCGGGTCGCCGGGGAGCAGGACCGCGGGCGCGTAGTCGCCCGACTCGGCGTGGAGGTGAAGCTGCGGCATGGCCGTAGCGTATCCGAGGTTCGCGGCCCAGCGCTTGCTAACCCACCCGGCGTGAGCAGCAGCAGGAACGACGCGCTCCCGGATGGGCTGTCAGGGGAGCATCTGCACCCGCCGACCGGGTGGCGGCGCCGCGGTGGTGTGCTGGCCCTCACGACGCTCTCCCTCCTCATGGTCGCTGCGCTCGCTGGGCTCGCCGGCGTGGAGGAGACACTGGCGGAGGAGGCCGATGTCGCCACCGTCACCTGGCACGCGCCCGCGCGCATCCGCAACGGCGAGTTCTTCGAGATGCGCCTCCAGGTCGACGCTCACGAGCGAATCGACGAGCTCGTGGTGGGCGTCGACGCGGCGCTGTGGGAGGACTTCACGATCAACACCTTCTTTCCGGCCGCCGCCGAGGAGGCGAGCGAGGCCGAGATCCAGTCCGAGATGCGGCTGGCGGGAATCGCGCACGTGCGCGACGTCGCATGGGCCATCCTCGAGCGGACGGGCAAGATGAGCTTCATCAAGCGAGAGGAAGCCTCCGAGGATGACGAGCGGCAGCCGAACACGGACAAGTCGACCGTCGTCTGACGCGCCCGCCTTCGTCGCATCGAGGCGCTGGAGCGACGAGCTCGACTTCGCCACTGCGCTCGCCCGCCGCGCCGGGTCGGTCCTCATGGACAGCTACGAGCGCATCGAGCGGATCGACTACAAGAGCAAGCGCGACGTGGTCACCAACGCGGACTACGCGTCGGAGCGCCTCGTGATCGAGGCCGTCAAGGCTCGGTATCCGGGCGACGCGATCCTCGCCGAGGAATCGGGCGAGCACGCGGGAGTCCTGCGCGACGACGGGTCCCACAACGGGCGGACATGGGTGATCGACCCGCTGGACGGGACGGTGAACTACGCCAACGGCCTGCCGTACTTCTGCGTGAGCATCGGCCTGGTCGTCGACGACCGGCCCAGCGTGGGGGTGGTGTTCGACCCTGCGCGCGACGACTGCTACGCCGCGGCCGAGGATGGACCGGCGTTCCTCAATGGCGAGCCGGTGAAGGCATCGGACAAGGAAGCGCTGTCGGACTGCGTGGTGAGCCTCGCGGTGATCGGCCGAGGCGGGCTCGCGCGTGAGCGCCGGATCGCGCCGCTCATCCGCATTCACCGCCGCATGGGCAGTGCGGCGCTGTCTCTCGCGTACGTCGCGAATGGGCGCTTCGACGCCTTTATCCAGAACGGAGGCCTCTCGCCCTGGGACGTCGCCGCGGCCGGGCTCATCGCCGAGCGCGCGGGCGCCGTCGTGACCGATGTGGACGGCGGCCCGTGGTGGAAGGCCAGGGTCCGCGACCCGCGCAACAGCATCGTCGCCGCGCCACCCGCGCAGCACGGCCCCCTCCTCGAGCTGCTTGGGTCGCTGAAGACGCGCGTCCAGACCCGGCGCTGATCTCGGCTCGCCGCCCTACGCCTCCAGGACGTGGGCCAGCATCGCGAGCGTGATCGCGGTCGCGCCCCACACGCGCACGCCGCCGTACCGATAGGCGCCGGCGCGGAGCGTGACTCCCCGCGCCGAGAACTCCTCCACCCTGAGTACCTCGTCGTCGTGCAGCGCCTCGAGCGGCAGCTCAACGACCGCTGCCACCTCCGAGTCCTGCGGCACCAGGGAGGGAGGCGCGGCCACCGTGCCGACGACCGGCACGAGCTCGAAGTTGGACACCGGGATCCAGACGGGATCCAGCCTGCCGACGACGTGCACGACCGCAGGCTCGAGACCGATCTCCTCCCAGGCCTCGCGAAGGGCGGCCGCCTCGACGTCAGCATCGGCCGCGTCGACGGCCCCACCGGGCAGCGAGACCTCGCCCGCGTGCGCTCGGAGCTCGTCGCGGCGGATGGTGAGCGGGATGACGAGCCGCCCGGTCGCGTCGGGGTAGATGGCGATGAGCGTGGCAGCGGGACGAGCCGGCGGCATTGCCGCGCGGTCGAAGCGGCTGCGGAAGACCTCGCCATCGACGTTGCGGGGCAGCAGCCGCTCGTCGAGCGGGATGGGTCGTCTGGCGGCGCCCACCGCACGGCCCACCGCGTCCTCCCAGCCTGCCTCAGCGCGTACTATTCGGCCCATGACGATGGCTAACCTCGATCGGGACGCCCGGGTCCGCGACGCGCTCTATCGCGCGAAGCTCCTCGTCAACCGTACGCCGCATCTCACGCGTGCGACTCGGCGCGAGTCGAACAGGGCGCTCGACGCGCTCGAGAACCAGCTCGGGCTCAACCAGGTGAACGCGTACGAGGCCGCGCGGGCCCTCGAGCTCCTGAACCGCGCTCACCCGTCGATCTGCTTCGGGCTGCTGCGGGACCGCGACGTCGCCGACCGCTTCGGCGCGGCCCTGCGTCGCCTGGGCCTGCGGGGCATCGCCGACCGGCTCGACGAGGTGCCGAGCTCGGTCATGGCGCTGCCCATCCCCGGGCCGGCGCGCGACCGTGCCCATCGCGACGCGCTCCCCGACGAGGAGCGACTCGACTCCGAGGGCAATCCGCTTCCCGCACGTCCCGGCTTCTACTGAGCGGGCCTCGCCGAAGCGGCGAGGGCGGAGATCACGTCGGCCTCGGTCACCAGCGGGCCGAGTCCCAGGCGGGCGGCGACGCGCGCCGCCAGGGGGGCCTCGAGGTTCGTCGAGCGCAGCAGGTCGTGCCCGCTCGCGTCGAACGCCTCGCTCGGCGAGCCGTCCAGGATGACCCGGCCGGATCGCATGACGATCACCCGGCCGAACAGCTCCGCGACGAACTCCATGTCGTGCGTGATCGCGATCACGGTGCGTTCGTCCGCGGAGGCACGCTCGATGACCGACCGCACGCGCGCGGTGCCGGCACGATCCTGGCCGGTCGTCGGCTCGTCGAGCACGAGCACGGGGGTGCGCATCGCGAGCACCGACGCGAGCGCGAGCAGCTTGCGACGCGACTGGCCGAGGTCGTAGGGGTTGCGGGACTCGAGGCCACGCAGCCCAGTGAGCTCCAGGGCCTCCTCGACGGCCTCTCGCAGGTCGGCTCCTGAGCGCCCGAGGTTGCGCGGGCCGAAGCGCACCTCGTCGAGCACCGACCCGGCGAAGATCTGCCGGTCGGGATCCTGGAACACGACGCCCACGAGCCGTGCGAGCTCGGCCACCCTCATCCGCCGCGCGTCGGCGCCGTCCACCAGCACCCGGCCGTCCGTGGGTCGCAGCAGGCCGTTGAGATGGCGGACGAGCGTGGACTTGCCGCTGCCGTTCTGCCCGATGATCGCGACCCGCTCGCCGGGGGCGATCCGCAGGTCGACCCCGTCCAAGGCGCGCACGCCGCCTCGGCTGTAGACGTGGACGAGGCCCTCGGTCCGCAGCTCAGGCACCGGCCAGCGCCTCATCGAGACGGCGAGCGTCGAGACCGGCGCCGGTGGCCGCCTGCCGCAACCGGACGGCCGCGGGGGCGGTGACTCCGAGCTCGGCGACGCGCGGATCGCCGAGCACGGCGTCGGTGGGGCCGTCCATCACGACCCGCCCGTGTTCGAGGGCGACGATCCGTGAGGCCAGCCGGGCGAGCACGTCGGTCTTCTGCTCGGCGACCAGGATGGCCGTGCCACCGGCCGCGAGCCGGGCGAGCGCATCGGTCACGAGGTGCGTGCCCTCGGGGTCGAGCTGCGCGGTCGGCTCGTCGAGCACCAGGTGCGCCGGACGCATCGCGAGCAGTCCGGCGATCGCCAGGAGCTGCTGCTGGCCACCGGACAGGCGCCGTGGGTCGCGCTCCGCGAGGTCCTCGATGCCGAGGGTCGCGAGCGCCTCCCACGTGCGCGAGGCCACCTCGTCGCGCGCCAGCGCGAAGTTCATCGGTCCGAAGGCGACCTCCTCGAAGACCGTGGCGGTCACCTGCGACAGCTGCGTGCCGGGCGACTGGAA